>NZ_JAUBTK010000040.1:0-58169 GCF_036702455.1 Microcoleus sp. D2_18a_D3 | reverse complement strand
ACAATCCAAATAATCCCAATAATCCCGACAATCCAAATAATCCCAATAATCCCGACAATCCAAATAATCCCAATAATCCCAATAACCCCAATTCGCCCCCCATATCACCAAGGGATAGATTGCCATTTGATAGAGGGCGATCGCTTTTCCCCGATCGCAACCAACCCTTTAGTCGCCAACAGCGGCAGAACCAAAACAGAATATCGCGAGATATAGGAAAACCGCGAGACAGGATGCCGCCCGAAAGAATGCAATCTCCCAGAGGACTGAGAAATTTCATCAATTCAAATATCAGAGATTCAGTTATTCAGTCAGCATTTCGCGGCGATATCGGCAGGAATTTGGAAACCGGCAATATATCGGCCGCTTTGTCTCTGCTGGACAAATCTTTCAGCCAAGAATTCGGGGAATATTTAGGCATCAACATCAGGGACGAGTTGGTATCCCCAGAGGAAATTCAAAAAAAATTAGCATCGGTGGGCGCACAAACCGGCACGAAACCCAGCTTAATTTATCTGTTCTCGCAGCCCGAAGAATTAAATTTAATGCTGATAACTTCTTGCGGGGAAGTGGTTCACAAAAGTGTGCCGTCAGCGAACCGGCAAGAACTTCTGAAAGTTGTAAATGAGTTCAGGGGTGAGATCACCAAACCGGGGGTGCGGGCTACTACGAGTTATCTACCATCTTCCCAACAGCTTTATAAGTGGATGATTGCGCCTTTAGAGGCCAGTTTGAAAAGCTGCGAAACGGATACTATTTCCTTTGTGGTCGATCGAGGTTTGAGAGGTATGCCCTTTGCTGCTTTGCATGACGGACAGCAATTTTTGGTGGAAAAGTACAATCTCAGCCTGATGCCCAGCATTAATTTAACAGAGACTCGCTACGTCGATCTCAGAAATTCTCAAGTTTTAGCAATGGGTGCCTCGGAATTTTCCGAATTGAATCCTTTGCCGGCAGTTCCTGCTGAAATAGCCGCTATTTCTAGAGAGTGGCCGGGAGTTAGTTTTCTGAATGAGGATTTCACTGTGGATAATTTGAAGCGACAGCATCAAAGCCAACCTTTTGGGGTTATTCACTTAGCTACTCACGGCGAATTTCGACCTGGAGTACCGAATAATTCTTTTATTCAGTTTTGGAATAGTCGGCTGCGACTGGATCAATTGCGGGATTTGAGATTGAATGATCCGCAGGTGAATATGTTAGTTTTAAGTGCTTGTCGGACTGCGGTGGGAGATGCACAGGCGGAATTGGGTTTTGGGGGGTTGGCGCTGCAAGCCGGGGTGCAAACGGCTTTGGGCAGTTTGTGGTATGTGAGTGATGAAGGTACTTTGGGATTGATGAGTGAGTTTTACCAGCAGTTGAAGACGGCGCGAATTAAGGGGGCGGCGCTGCGACAAGCGCAAATTGCGATGTTGCGGGGAGATGTGCGTTTGGAGGGCGGCCGATTGCGGGGTTTGAGTCGGGGTGAGGGGGTGGAGTTGCCGGCTTCGCTGCAAGGGTTTGCGGATTTAAAGTTGTCGCATCCTTATTATTGGTCGGCTTTTGTGATGATTGGGAGTCCTTGGTGATGGGTGATTAGTGATTAGTGATTTGTTATACAGCACTTCCGGGTGTTATGAGGTACAATAAGAATAGATAAAAAAAATACACCAATGAAAGCATATTCAGTAGATTTGCTTTCCACAAATAGTAGCAGCCCATCAATATCAGAAGCTGTCGATCTGAAAAACAGCAGCGATATTTTCCGTCAGTAAAAGCTTAGTTAAAAAACTGGTCAAGCAACAAAAAATAGAGGGGAATTTACAGCCGAAACCCTGGGGGAAACCGAGATACAGTCATTTGAATAATTCCACAGCTTCTTTGAGAGAAATAGTGGCAGCACATCCCGATGCAACCTTACTAGAATTGTGTGAGTTATTTGCCCAGAGGACGGGAAATTGGGTGGGTAGAACAGCCATGTGTAACGCCTTACAAAAGTTGGGATTAAATCGTAAAAAAAAAACAGTGAAAAGTAGCCAAGCAGGCACTGAAAGAGTCATGAAATTAAGGTTAGAGTATTGGGAAAAAGTCAAGCATATCGAGCCAAAAAATCTAGTCTTTTTAGATGAGACTGGAGTATTACGCTTGTTTAACCAGAACTCATGCTTCCAACGAGGCACTCCTAGCCTATGCGGTCAAACCTTTTTATCGAGGCAAGAAAGTCACAGTAATTGGTGCAATTAGTTTCCCGCGAGTAGTGGCATTAATGACCATAGACAACTCGATGGATAGTCAAGCATTTGAGGTGTTTATCGACAAATGCTTAGTGCCACAATTGTGGTCGGGAGCAGTAGACGTGAATTGATAACTTACCAGCGCATAAAGTAGATTCAATTAAGCCCGTAGATTGAAGCGGTGGGTGCTTCTATCTTGTGTTTGTCCCCATACTCTCCTGATTTTAATCCAATTGAATTATGGTGGTCGCAACTCAAATCTTTATTGATCCAGTTTTCACCAACCACCACTAAAATGGTTGACACCATAATTGCTGTGGCTCTTGACTTAATTAATCCGAAACATCTTAAAAACTGGTTTACTAATTGCTGCTACTGTACCTCATAACATCCGGAAGTGCTGTAAGAGTCACCCAGAGTTCTGAGGGAAGGGTTGAGGGGCTACCCTCAACGCTTACCCGCTAAAAATATGTAGGGCCATCGGCATGCCGTGGCTATTTTCGAGAGTCGATACAGGGCGAATAATTTTTGACCATCGACAAACAGTTCCGGCCATCAGCCATTCTCTCGTAACTAATACTGTCTGCGATGTCTTTGATTAATTTTAGACCCCGCCCGCCCGGAGAGTGAATATCGACTTTTTCCGAAATATCTTTGATTTTTTTCTCTAAATCAAACGGATCGCCCCAGTCCCAAATTTTAATCTCTAAAGATTCAGCGAACACAGCCACCTGAATGTCAACAGGCAAATCCGCTGGTTTGCCCTTGTGGGCGTGACGCACCGCATTCGTAAAGCCCTCAGCCAAAGCCAACTGACACCTTATCCACACACTTGTAGGAATTCGCGAGTCGTACAATTGTGCAAACCACGACAAAACCCAGCTTAATCCATTCAGACCTGTATTGACTTGAAGATCCGCTTTTTTTAGCATCGGCAACTTTTGGGAACCCTTTAATTCAATCACGCTCACCACAGAAGTTCTTCATCGGCCCGTGGGCAAAATACAACGAGACAAAATACAACCAGATAAAATACAACGAGACAAAGTATAACGGCGGCAAAATTGAATGGTAGTTTGAGGATACTAGCTTTGGTGGGCCGTGGATCAATGTCTAATCCACTAATCGGTTAGCCACTATACCATAAATAGCATTTTCATGTCAACCAGCGGCTGTAGCAAATAAAAGTCTATAAAAATTTATATTCTGAGTATAAACTGAGTGAAGTTCGATCGCGCCAAATTTCCATCAAATTTTAACGTAAATTGAACTCAACGACCCGCCCTCAAAAGAATTACCTCGAAAGCGATGTCAATCAACTATACTCAATCTCAGACAAGGGCGCTGACAGGATATATTTTAAATGACCCCCAGACCTTGAAAAACTTGTAGTACCTAAGTGCCCATGTTTCAAATTCTGGTTATTGACGATGATACGGCTGTTCAAGAACTGCTGAGAAGAACCCTGAAAAAACAGGGTTACGAAGTAACAGTAGCAAGCAATGGCGAAGACGGTGTAGCCCAGGCGCAAAAATTGCGTCCGGCCCTGATAATTTGCGATTGGATCATGCCGCGCTTGACCGGCATCGATGTCTGCCGTCGAGTTAAGGCAGATCCGGATCTGTCAACTACACAATTCTTTTTGTTGACTTCTTTGGGTTCGATCGCCGATCGAGTCAAAGGCCTCGACGCCGGTGCCGACGATTTTATCTCCAAGCCGATCGAACTCAACGAGTTACAGGCAAGAGTACGCGCGGGATTGAGGCTGCACCAACTCAGCCGAGATTTGAAAATAGCCAAGCAAAATCTGGAAGCAGAGTTAGCCGAGGCCGCCGAGTACGTGCAATCCTTGTTGCCAGATCCGATGAAGGAACCTTTCAGTATCGAAGCAAAATTCATTCCCTCCCGGCAGTTGGGGGGAGATTGCTTCGACTACAACTGGCTAGATGCCGATTATTTGGCGATTTACTTGCTAGACGTAGCCGGTCACGGTTTGCGGGCGGCGCTGCCTTCGGTGGCCGTGCTGAATTTGCTGCGATCGCGCACGCTCCCCAACATAGACTACTACAAACCCAGCGACGTTTTGCGGGCCCTGAACACCACCTTCCAGATGAGCTACCAAAATGACAAGTATTTCACCATCTGGTATGGCGTTTACAACCGCATTTCTCGCCAGCTAGTTTATGCCAGCGCCGGCCATCCACCGGCCGTGTTGATTTCCCAGTCCCCTGCGAGCACCGCTAAAATCCAGCGATTAAAAACCCCCGGAATGCCGGTCGGGATGTTCCCCGACGCCCCCTATGTCGATAATTGCTGCGATGTCGATGATTTGAGCACTCTCTACATCTTTAGCGACGGGGTATACGAGATCCACCAACCTGACGGCAATATCTGGGGGCTTGACCCTTTCGTAGATTTGTTAGCAGCTTACAACGGTGCAAGTGCCGACCAGTTAGAGCTGGTTTTGAACTACATTCAAAAGTTGAACGCTAAAGCAGTTTTTGATGATGATTGGTCTTTACTCAAGGTAAATTTTGGCTAGCTGACTTCTTGCATTGCATCTGCGACCAAATAGCAAGAAGGCAGCAGTCCAAAGATTTAGTTAGTTGAGAGAATTTTGCTATTAAAAGCATCGCGGGTCTGAAATATCTCGAAAACTCGATCCATGCTGGTGAGTTCAAATAAGATGCGGATTTGCTCGTTGATAGAACAGACAACTAATTGACTCCCAGCGGCCCGGACTGTTTTGAGCGCCAAGACTAAAGCGCCCAAACCAGAACTATCCATAAATGTCACATCAGTGAAGTCTATCAATACCACATCGGCTCCCGCTTCCACTAGGTCGCTAATCTCTTGGCGGAATTGACTTGCCTTGGTGCCGTCTAAAATGCCAGAGGGCTGAATAATTTTAACTACAGGACTCATATTTTGCGGTGGGAATGTCAGAATTTCTAGCCAGACTAGGCTAGTATAGCTGCGAGATGGACTCCGATCCAAATAAGAGAGGGGAAAGCGCCAGAGCCTGAGAGCAGGAGAATAGTTTTGAGTGCAAAAGATGGTGTTCGTCGCGGATCGTAACGCTGATCACACTCGCAGCGCTTCGCCGGGAGTGATTTTTGAGATAGAGACAATCTTGGTTTTGCCGAAGGCCTTCTGGTATTCATCAAACTGGGCTAACTTTGGCGCGGTAGAGCAGTTTGTCGCCTTGTCTGTAGCCTGTGTAGCGGACTTTGACGGGTTCTCCGGGATCGGCTGTTCCTTCCATGAGCTGGTGCTGTTGGGGGTTGTAGGGAATCTGGGCTCCGACTGGGGCGATCGACTCCACTCCCCAATGCTCCAATAACTGCTCGACGGGGCGCAGCAAGGGCAGTAGTTTCTGAGCCCGCAAGTTGTGATTTTCCTGAGCTTTGCTCGCAGCAGTCGGCCACTGCAACATCCAAGATTCTAAAATTTGCACGCTAGATAGCTGGAATTCCTGCATCAAAGATTCTCGCTGCTGTTCGATCGAAGCTTGCAGGCGCTGATATTCTTGTTCTAGGGCTGTCGGTGGTGCCTTTTCTAACTCTACATAGTTTGGCGTCAAGGTTGCCAGCAGTTCGGGTAAGGAAATTTGCAAAGCTTGACTAATTTTGAGCAGGATGTCGGCTCGGGTTTGCAGGGCTAAGCCGCGACGAAGGCGACTTAGCTGGATCTCGGAAACTCCCGCTTTTTGGCTGAGTTCTCGATCGCTCGAAAGCCCCGCCTGTTCCATCAGGCGTTGCAGTTGAAGAGCATAATCTGGAATATTGGCAGTCACGAAAAACTCATCCAAATTAACTATTAGCCGGGAAGTCCCGGGCGTATATTTAGAGGGGATTAATCAGAGCGCTGGGCCCCGTACCCCGTTGGGAATTACTCCTTGGGATGAAAGGCTCGTCGGGTTTCGGTACCGAAACCGACAATTATTCTTTTATACCCCAAGATGATCGGGAAATACTCTGATACTATATTAGCAAGTGGGGGTGGAACTACCTCACTATAAAAAGCATGAGAAAAAAAAGGAAAAAGAAGCCTGCAGTCTAACTGTACTCAGTTGACCGTCAGGTTTGTTCACGGAAATACATCTGTGGGGCGGACTCCCGCGCCCACCCCACAACTGTTTTTGTGGCTATTTGACGGCAACTTTTTCGGGGGCGGCTGTTGCAGTTGTCGCAGAACCTTGCAAATGCGCTTCTAGGAACCACAAACGCTTGTCAATTGTCCGCGAAATTTCCGTGTACAGATCCGCTGTATCGGCGTCGCCGAGTTCGTCTGCTTTGCCGATGGCGACTCGCAGGTGTTTGGCGTAGGGTGCGTAGCGATCGGCCAAAGCCGTCACATATTCTTTCCCGTCTAAAATGTCGAAAGGAAACTCTGGCAGGATGGAATCTGCGGCGGCTGTGCGGGCTGTTCCTACAGCCAAACCGCCCAAAGCTGTGACCCGTTCGGCAACCAAATCGATGTATTCTTCGAGTTCTGTTGCCATTTCGTCAAATAGCAAGTGCAACTGGTAGAAGTCCATGCCTTTAACGTTCCAGTGAGCTTGCTTGACTTGAGTTTTTAAGTCCAGAGTCGTTGCTAGCGTGGCGTTGAGCAGCCCGACTACTTGAGAGCGGGTGGCGGCTGACATATCGATGCGAGTCGGGTAAAGATGTTGTTTGTGGTTGTTGGTAGTCATAGGTTTTTAGCTTGTTATTAGTGATTGTCGATCGAATATCTTTGCCTGTGGTGAATTTCTGTTGAGAGGCTCAGGCTAGGTGCATCTGCAACACCGCACGGGGAGCTCGGCGTACTTTACAGCGGATAGTTTCTAAACCGAGACGCTGGCAAGCTTCGTAGCGGTGGCAACCGGAAAATCCGTAATACTGACCATCTACTTCTAGCACATCGATGGGTTCGTTTAAACCTACCTCGCGGATGGATTCCATGAGGGCGGCGACTTTGGTTTGGTCGTTGACTCGCGGCAGGGGGCGGCGAATCTGGTTGAGGGGTATTTCTTCGATCCTCATGGCGGCTCTCTTTTTTGCTTCTTATTAAATCATACTCGTAATGACTTCGTTTTAGCAATAAATATGTCAGGAAATTTTGAGATTGGCAGAAGGGGGGCGTGCGATCGCCCGTTTGCTGTAGTGTCGGGGGATGGAGGGCGATCGACTTTGGGTGGGAAAATCAGGATTAAAATTGCTGTCCCATCAACATCAACTTGGTAGATCAATTGATTGTCCGTGTCTTGACGTTTAAATGACCTAATTTGAATGCCCTCAAGTTATAATTTTGTTACGCAAAGCTTAGGCTAGTCGTTGATTTACTACATCGCCAATAAATTTGCTGCGATATAATGCCATGATAAAAACATCCCAACCAGATATTGTTGTGACAAGCCAAGAGGGGGAATATCTGATGATCGTTGAGGTAAAGCTCAAAGACATCAGTATCAACGATCAACTTATTGCACAGCTTAAAAACAATATGGCATCTATTGGTTGTTCAGTTGGACTTGTCGTAACTGGTGAGCGTGTGATTCTCCTCCGCGACTCCTTAGAGAAGTACAATGGTGAGTCAATTGATGTAGTTGGTGAAGCGAAACTTCCAGATTCTTTGCTACCACAGGCAGATGAGCAATGGAAAGGACAACCTGGTGTTGAGTTTGAATCACGAGTTCAGCGATGGCTTGAGAAACTGAAACTGACTGGTAGTATGGACAACCTCCCAAATGATTTAAGAAACCTACTTGGGGAACCAATAATGAGCCTTCTCCGAATTGGGGAAGTGAGGGCGGCTGGCCCTAGATGGAGTAAGAGTGCAAAGTGAAACCCAAAGCAGTTTTAGTGGAAACAAATTGGGTAGTGGATGTTATTGCTCCAGCACACTTGCAAAGTCCACAAGCTATTCAGTTGCTTCAACGCGCTCAGGCTGGTGAGTTTAAGTTATATGTGCCTGCAATATGCCTTACAGAAGCACGTGAAACCCTACCTCGAAGGTTTTCCCCACGCTCTCGCTCTGATGATTTACGCAAATTTGTGAGATGGGCAACAGATGAAGGTCGAGTCAGCGCTGAGGATGCCGATGCCGCACGTCGGGTATTTGCTCAATTTGATGGATTAGTCGCAAATGAACTGACGAAAGTTTCAGAACGACTGCATGAATTAGCGAACCATCCTAGTCTCAACGTCTTTCCGCTTTCAGAGTCTATGCTGGAGCGCCAAGTATCTATTGGTGCAATGGATGATCTCTTCCTTAAGCCGTATGATTTAGCTATTTTGGCGGCTGTGATAGTTAAATCTGAAGAATTACAGCAAGAGGGGCATCCCTGGGTTGGTTTCTGTGAGCTAGACTCCGATCTTCAACCGTGGGACAAATCCGGTTCCCGGAAACGTGTTCTTAGCGATCTCTACGATGATGTCCGAATATTCGTGTACGCTAACTTCCTACTAGAAGATGTAAGTGAGCTTCCCGATGCTTGGACTACTTCAATTTAGCAATTACCACCTAACTATTATTAGGATGAAAGTTTCCGCATCATACTCTAAATCATACCACTGCGACTTAATCCTCTCAACTCAATCCAGCAATAATATTGACACTGATAGCCAGAATAGCGGTGTTAAAAAAGAACGACAGCACGCTGTGAAAAAGCACGAGATACCTCGTCGAACGAGAAGTGATCTGCACGTCTGCAACGCCGGCAAGTCATCCCAATACCAAAGGAGAAATATAAAAAATCTTTGTAGTCAGGTTCCTCGTCGCCCGGAAAACCCAAACCCCCCGCCTGTAAGTAACTGCCGTGCTGCTTGCTGCGGTTTTTGTAGTAGCTGCGGGCATAGTGCATCGTGAAGATAGTGTGTACCTGCATCCAAGACCCAACAATTGTTAGGACAGAAAGTCCCAAGTGCAGAAATAGCAAATTCGGCGACAGGCCTTTGGTATCGCGCAGCAGAAAGAAAATGGCTAACAAGCTAGCAAAAGCCGCTGCCACGATCGTACTTAAGATTGTTAAGCGGCCAGCGTCCAACTGCTGAGCGTGGTGGCGCATCATTTCGGGAGTGCCTTGCAGCATCAGCATCCAAGTCAAAAGCAGGAAACTGACAGCGCCCGCGTTCCAAATGCACAGCGTCCGAGTCAGGGGGAGATAGTCAGGCGGCAGGAACACAGCAACTGCCATAGCAAACAGAACAGACACAAACAGGCGGTGCCGGACGCTCCACACCCAGTGCATTTTAGATGGGGAAACATTTTTCACAGATATCTAGTGTAATTTAGGCACTGTAAGGGTTAGAAAATCTCAACTACTGCTATCTGGCCCGGAAATCCCATACAAATAGCTATGAATTGGTAACACGCAGTACAGATAGGATTTTTCATGCCTTTCGATAGATCGATCGACCTCAACCTTCTAGGTAGAGTGGGAGAAAAGATAAATTGTGGCTTGAAATTATGGCATCCTCCCAACCCCTCAAAGGCCTTGAATTGATCGACTGCGCCAAAGCTAACGCCCAACAAGGAATCGCCACAGCCGCGAAGCTCTGCGGCTACGGAAGCGACCTCAACACCTTCGAGCGGGAACTGAAACAGGCTTGCCAAGACATCGGCGTCGAAGTCAAGGAGTTAAACGACTTGATTACGACTCAGCAGATGATGAAACAAGGAATGGGTATTGAAGTCGCTCCAGATACTCCCTCAGAACTCTAGGCTCAATCTCCACCGCAGCAGTTTTAGAGCTAAGATTGCCCCGACACCAGTATTTTGAGTCTGCTAGCTGAGGCAGGCTAGAATGTTTTGCATGGGAGCTTCCGACTTTAGCAAGGAGTCGCGTTTTCTCCCGCGAAGAGGGTGCTTTCTGGAGGGTGCACAGATTGTTAGGAGGACTGTCGTGTCAGATCAGCAAGACCGAATTATGCGTTTGTTTATAGAGGAGGCTAAGGAGCACCTCGATACTCTAGAAAATGGTTTAGTGGATTTAAAGTCCACGATGAAAGACCCCGAAAGCGTCCAAGAGATGTTTCGAGCCGCCCATTCCGTGAAAGGAGGGGCGGCTATGCTGGGCTTAGATAGTATTAAAACAACCGCTCACCGCTTGGAAGATTGTTTTAAGGTGCTCAAGGACGGGCCCGTCAAGCAGGTTGACCAAACGGCAGAATCCCTCTTTTTAAAGGGAGTTGATACGCTTAAGGACTTGCTGGGGCGACTGGAGGGGCCTTTCGGCTTGAGGAATGAGGAGGGAGAAAAACTCGTGCAGCAGGTGATGCCTGTTTTTGCTCAACTCGAAACTCACCTCAATAAATTGGCGTCGGGCAAAGTGCAGGCTGCTGCTGGGTCTAGTACCCGCGCCGCTCCAACAGCGGGCGCTGTGCCGGCGAATTTTGCTGTTGAAGTGATGACTTTACTCAAAGAAATGTTGCAGGTGTTCAAGCAGAAAGAATCGGCTGCTAGTCGCTCTGAGTTGACGGATGTGTGCGTTCGCCTCTATAAGTTGGGAGGTAAAATAGAGACTTGGCAAAATTTAGTAAAAACAGCTAGAGCAGCGATCGTTAATCCCAAAAACTCTTATAAAGTCTTAGCTCCGTTGATTATCAAAGAACTCAAGGAAGCTGGCGATTTAGTACAAGTGGGGAAAGTCAAGACGATCGTTCCGAGTAAAAATTTGCTACTTTTGGCAGCAAGCCCAAAACCAGCAGCCCCAGCAGCCCCAGCAGCCCCAGCAGCCCCAGCAGCCCCAGCAGCAGCGTCGAAGCAAGTAGCTCTTCCAGCCGAACCGAAGGCGGTAGTCAAGCTTTTGCTCAAAACTTTCAACAAAAAGCAACTCTCGGAAATCGCCAAGTTACTGGTTAACGCCATCAAATCCTCGAACTAGGATGTGTGGCAGTAGAAGATAGAGTTGAGCAGCAACTCGAAAAAATTCACTCAGTCGAGATTTTTGCCCTCTACCTTCTACTGTTGGGCAAGCCTGCGTTAGAATTAGTGGATATGTAGGCGTGCAATGTTGTACCAGAATTAAAAATCGAGCAGGCTTTATAAGGCGGTAGCTGTGAAACCAATTCGTTCATTAGAAGATGCTTTAAACCGCTGTCAGGCGATGGGAATGCGCTTGAGCCGCCAGCGTCGATTTATTCTAGAACTTTTGTGGGAGGCAAAAGAACACCTCTCCGCTCGCGAAATTTACGATCGCCTCAACCAACAAGCGCATTCGATCGGTCATACTTCTGTCTATCAAAATCTAGAAGCTTTGTCGAGAGAAGGGATTATTGAGTGCATAGAACGCTCGGAGGGACGCTTGTACGGCAACGTCAGCGACTCTCACTCTCACGTCAATTGTCTTGATACGGCTCAGATTCTGGACGTTCATGTGGAACTGCCGATCGACTTGATCGAACAAATCCAAGAGCAAACGGGTGTCAAAATTGTAGACTACCGGATAGATTTCTACGGATATCGAGCGGCAGAGTCCGCCACGCAAACATCAAGTGTCAGCGATACGCCAAAGGCTTCGTAACGGATAAAGCAGCGGCTGTTGGAAGCAAAACCGAGCTTTGTGCTCGGTCGATCGGTTGTATAAAATTATTTAAGTATTTTGCTGGGTTCGCTCTGTTTTTTTGCACTGGCCAGCCGGAATTCGGCACAGGCGAAAAAAAATGAAAACCGAAAAAGGAAACTCGATCGACAAGTTGGGCGATCGGGAATAAAATTTACGAGTAAACCAAAAAAATCACTCCTACCCCCTACAGGTAAAAGTGTAGACCAAATCCGGTTTAACACCCCTTTTATTTTTTAATAGGCTTGGAGTGGAGCAAAATTTGTGCATTATTGGTTTCAAACGCTGAGTCCGATAGTGGAATTTCTGACCCGGATTTAATATGAGAGCTTATTTGAATCCCTCCCACAATTCATGTGCAGAGTCAAATCTAAAATCTAAAATCTAAAATCTAAAATCTAAAATTGATAGACTGACGGGGCTTTATACTGTTTTTTTCTGCTAAACAGCCCCCGGATCTGTCAATAACTGTTTGATAACTGGTATGATTTACGTGCTTCGAGAGCCTAAAATACTCGGAAGCAACCAGTGGGGCCAGACACAAACCTCACTATAAAACGCCGTAGAGGGAAAGATTGCCAGTACCTTGAAGGAAGTTCTCGATCTCCTTAACAGGAGTTAGAAGCCGACATCACAATCTATAGATTTGATGTAGGAGTGTCACATTCTAGAGCGCATTACAGGACAGGCTGAAGTAATGGCGAGACGACAATCTGACCAATTCCACACACCACCGCAATACAACCCATCCCCTAAACCGACGGCACAGTTCAGTGCAGAGGCGACAGGCGATGCGAGTTCCTTCGTAACGGCGCAGCCAACCGAGGGAAAAAGAACTTTTTGGCAGTGGCAGCTTATCTGGCTGAGTCTCCTGGTGGGATTTGGAGTAACCGGTGCCGCTGCATTTCTGTGGTTGCTGACGATGCCGCCACCGCCGAATTGCCAGCAACTGTCGCCACTGGCGGCAGACGGAGAGCGACTTTACTGCGCTCAACAAGCTGCTAAGTCGGGCAAGCTAGAACAGATAGAATCGGCAATGGCCTTGGTGCAGGCTTGGCCGAAAGAACATCCGCTATACTCGCAAGGTCAACATTTGATAGGGGAATGGTCGAAAGCCATTCTGGGATTTGCCAGGGCAAAAATTGAGAAGGGCGATTTGAAAGGTGCTCTGGAGATTGTGGCGAAAATTCCGAAAACCAGTCGGTCTTACCCAGAGGTAGAGGAGGCTGTGACTGCTTGGGAAAAAAATTGGCAGGAGGGCCAAAAACTCTACGATACAGCCCTAGCAGCTTTGAAAAGTGAGGATTTAAGGAAAGCCTGGGATTATGCTCAAGCTCTATTTAAGCTGGAAAATATTTTCTGGAGTCAGAAGCGGTACAACGAGCTGATCCAGCAGATTTCTTTGGAAAGAAACGGCTGGCAGCGCTTGCAAGAGGCTAGAGATTTGGCGAAGGACGAGACTCCGCAAAAGTTCGCTGAGGCAATCGTCCTGGCTCGGAAAATAGACTCGCAGCTTTTTGCCCGCGCTAAAGCTGAGAAGGAAATTGAGGGCTGGAGCCGGACTTTGCTGGCAATGGCTACTAAGCGGTTGGCGGCGAAAGACCTGCCGGGGGCGATCGAGGCTGCTTCTGTTGTGCCACAGGATTCGCTACTGTTTGCGGAAGCTCAAGATTTGATGCAGTTGGGTAGGGCTCAGGCAGTGACGTGGAACCAGTCGATATCAACTCCGCTGCCACAACACATTTTTAGCTTGCTGGAAGGGCAGGGGGCTGCTAGCAAAATAGCTCCGGGTCGCCCTCTGTACAAGCAAGCTCAAGTTCAAATTGAAAATTTGCAGGTGCAGTTTCAAGATTTGCTGCGGCTGCAAGTGGCGAGCACGATCGCTAGTTTCGGTCACATAGGGACGTTTGGACTCGCGATCGAGCAAGCGCAAACCATCGGACTCAAGCAGCCGCGGCGGATTCACGCTCAAACTTTGGTGGCTTCTTGGCGCCGGGAAATTGAGCGGATCGAAGACCAATCTTTTCTGACTCTGGCGAAGCAGTTGGCAGAAGCGCAAACGGTTGAAGGACTAAAGGGCGGCATCGCTCAGGTAGTTCTGATTGCTCAAAACCGCCCTCGCAGGATAGAAGCGCAAACTCTGCTGGCTCAGTGGACGAAACGCATAGAAGTTATTCAAGATCAGCCTTTTTTGGATGAAGCGATAGCCCTGGCGAAGCAAGGAAAACTTAGTGCTGCTATTGAAAAAGCTTCGCAAATTAAGAGCGGTAGGAGTTTGTACGCGAAAGCTCAGGATAATGTCTATCAGTGGGTGAGCGAACTGCAAGTCGCTCAAGACAGACCGATTCTCGATCGAGCTGCGGAATTGGCATCTCAAGGCAGTCTAGGAGCGGCGATCGATACGGCTTCCCAAATCGGTTACGGTAGGGCGCTGTATTCAGAGGCAGCAGGTGCGATCGGGCGCTGGAGTGCTGAACTTAGAGCCAACAGTGCACCGCCGCCGGAACCCGCTCGCGATTACGCGCCGGAACCCGCTCGCGACTACGCGCCAGCTCCAGCAGAGGAGTACGCGCCAGCTCCAGCAGAGGAGTACGCGCCAGCTCCGCGACAGGAGGAGTACGCGCCAGAGCCAGAGCCTTACTATCCGCCTGCGAGAGAAGAGGCCCCGGCTCCCGAACCTTACAATCCGCCTGCTCCGGAGCCGGAACCTTACTATCCGCCCGCGAGAGAGCCGGAACCGGAACCTTACTATCCGCCCGCGAGGGAGCCGGAACCTTACTATCCGCCCGCGAGAGAAGAGGCCCCGGCTCCGGCTCCGGAACCACCTCCTCCGGCTCCGGCTCCAGAACCTGCGCCGCCCTCGATTCCTGAATCGGCTGGGCCTCCTGATGCTAATTTGATCCCCGAGTAATTGGGTTTTCGCGCGATCGATCTCTAAAATCTCCAATCTAAAATCAAGTGAGTAATTTCCAACTGCTGACGATCGATGGCGACCCCTTTTTCCGGCTGGGGCTGCGAGTTGCTTGCGAGCAGTATCCAGACTTGCAAGTTGTCGCAGAGGTTTCAACGGGAAAGGAGGCTTTGCGGGTTCTAGAAGCTCGCTCGATCGGCTCTGAAACAGCCAAGAAGCCTGGAGATTTGGCAATTTTGGCTGTTGAGACTTCAAATTGGCGATCGGGTCAAATAGAGGCGCTGGCCTTTTGTCGCGAACTCAAAAGTTTGTACCCCAACCTGCCCCTGTTGCTGCTAGGCGGGCCGCTGACACCGGAGCTGTTGGCCCAGGTACAGGCTGCGGGCGCGAATGGCTATTGTCCTAAAGGTAGAGATATTTCCCTGACTATCGAAGCTATTCGCGCGGTGGCATCTGGTTGCACTTATTGGGCGACGGATGCGGGAGGTAACTCGGAAATAGAACTAAATGCAGCGGTGGTTCAAACAGTAGAAAACTCCGCAGCAATTGCCGATAAAAATGCAGATAATTCGACAGTTGATACGCCAGTACACAAAAAAATGCTGGCTTATTTTTGTCTTTCTGGACTGCGGGAAATAGATGCAACTTTGGCGGTTGTCCAAGCTGATTTGCAAGAGATTCAAGCGGCAAATCCTACAGATTTGCCTTCTATTTTAGATGGGGTTGTACTCAGCGGGCGCCGCAGAGAATTGCTTGCAGCTCGTTGGATTGTCAGTCAGTTATTATTTGAAGGAAAAGGGGAGAAGGAAGAAGGAAGAAGGAAGAAGGAAGAAGGAAGAAGGAAGAAGGAAGAGGGGAGAGGGGAGAGGGGAGAAGGCAGAAGGCAGAGGGGAGAAGGCAGAGGGGAGAAAGAAGAAATTAGAGGCGATAATTTGTTAAATAATTCTCAATCGCAATTAGCGAATTCCCAAGTTTCGGCTGAATCTTTGGTGGTTGCAACTAATTGGCAAGGTAGCTTGTTTGACTCGGCTGCAGCTAAATTGCAGTTGGATTTGGTGAATTTGACTGGCTTGCCTTTGGAAATCGATATTTTGCGATCGACCAAAAAGCGCGAATTGATGAGTTCCATCCTGCGGAAGTTAAAGGATTTGCTGGAGGAATTGCGCTTTTCGCAAGTGCAGCCAACTCAATTGTCGCAAAAAATGCCTGCTATTTTACGGGATTTGTGGGAGGCGACAATCATAGATTTTTTTGGCAGATACTATACACTGCCAACGGAAGAAAATCTTGTTTTTGATGGCAGTCAAACAAGCTTGAAACTGGGAGAAAGTCAAGAGGGAAGCGCTACTTATCTCTTGGCAAGCAGCGGCGTAGAAGTTGTGCCGATGCTGCTGGCAGATGCTGATGTAGTTGCAGCACAAATCCTTGACAAAATACCGATGACAGTTGATTTATTTGCACATTTGCTATTTGAAATTCCTCTAACAGTTGACAATATTTCTTGTTTGGCTGGCAGCCCGGAAGCAATGCAGCGAGCTGAAGCTTTGTTGGAAAATTTGGCAATTCAAGTTGCTAGCGGAGTGATACAGCCTCTACTAAATAATTTGGCAAATCTGGAAGAAATTAAGCAAATTTTTTACGATGGTAAGTTGATTTCGACACGAGAAATTGAGCGGTTTCGGAATGATTTGTCGTGGAGATATAGCTGGGATAGATATTTTGTGGAACCGAAAGCTATTTTTGAAAGCAGGTTTTGGCTGTTTGTTTTGGGCGATTCTGGAATTAAGAAAATTTCTATTTATGCTCCGAGAAATCTGGAGTTAGCACAGCTTCCGGGGTGGCAGTTAGCCTTGACTTTGCTGCTGGAAACCAGGGATGCGATCGCACCTAGAGTTCGCGCGGTTATTTCGCTGTTGGGTGCTGGGGTTGTTTACGTTTTGACTCAGGTTATAGGGCGGGGAATTGGTTTGATCGGGCGGGGAATTATCCAGGGGATTGGTAATTCTTTGCAAGATAGCAAGTTTGGGAAAAATGGGTAATTAGTCATTAGTTATTAGTCATTAGTCATTAGTTGGTAGTCATGAGTAAGCTAAAATATTTATAGTTGGTGGTACGATCGCTAAATGCTATCCAGTTGACAATCAAGCAATTGGGTCTCTTGGCCCCGAATCCATCGGTGGAAGCAATCTAAAATCTAAAATCAGTTGACTTTTTATGAGTATTATGATATCGATAGATGCCGATCGCATAAACAGTTTAGATTTGTCTCCGGTGCGGACTGTGATTGAAAAGTGGTTGACCGAAGGAGCGATCGCCCAAAACGAACAACAGCTACAATTTGAAATTGAGTATCCGCGCGAAGAGTTAGATCCGCGAGAAATTTCAGAAATTCCCGAAGTGCGGCTGTGGTTTATTCGCTTGGATGCTTGTTACCCTTGGCTGCCATTTTTGCTGGATTGGAAAGCGGGAGAATTGGCGCGCTATGCCGCGATGTTGGTGCCGCACCAGTTCCACCGCACCCAAGGTATTCAGTACAATCCTGAAGCTTTGGAAATGTTTTTGATGAACAAAATTTTTGTGTTGACTGATTGGTTGAATCAGCAGGGAATCCCCAGTAAATCGAAGTTGATGGCGATGTCGCAGATGTTTGGTTATGATTTGGATGATGCTTTTTTTGATGTGATTGTGCCGCACAAATAAGCGATCGCGCCTCTAACTAACATACTGCTAATTAGGTAAGCTACTATACCTTAAGACTAAGAACAAAGGTATAAACCCGATTTCTTCCCTTGTGGGGCGGCCTTTCCAGTCCGCCTCCACAGCTATGAGTTCTATCCGCAACAGCTTGATTAAGCTTAACAGCAACCGTACTCAGACTTTAAGACAATCCTTAAACCAGCGCGCCTCAAAAAATTGTTGCTGGACTTCAGAATTTTCTCAGAATTGATAGTTAGCTTAAATAGACAACGATCGCCCCATTCAATCGATCGAGGAAATTTACCATGACAACAGATTACCTCATCGTCGGCAGTGGTTTATCAGCACTGGTTTTCGGAGCTTTGATGGCAAACTCCGGCAAAACCGTACACATCCTCGAAGCTCACGAACATCCCGGAGGCTTTGGTCACACCTTTACGATGGCCAAAAAATACACCTTTAATGCCCAATTCCACTACGTTTGGGACTGCGGCGAAGGACATACGGTCAATCGAGTTCTCAAAAAACTCGGTCTCGATCGAGATGTCACCTTTGAACGGTACGATCCGAATGGCTACGACCACATGAGAATGCCTGGGTATGCGCTCGATATTCCCTCGGAACCAGAGGAACTGATCCGGCGATTGTCCGCGCTGTTTCCCGAAGCGGGCGAGAGAATTCGCCAATTCGTCAACGAAGTCGAGAAAACCGGCAACGGACTCAGAAAACTCGCTCCTCCCGTCAAACCAATTGAATTGCTCAAAAATTTCGGTGACGTATTCTGTGCCGTCCAACACCTCAACAGTACACTTCAGGACGTTTTCGACAAGTTCCAACTCCCGCAAGCCGCCCAAACCCTATTAGCCCTGCAATGGCCGGACTTTTTGCTGCCTCCCAATCAGCTTTCTTTCTATGCTTGGATTGCCTTGTTTAGAGGCTATCAAGAAGGTGCATTTTACCCGACGCAGCATTTTGAAGATGTCATCAATTCTTTAGTTAAAGTCATTGAATCCAACGGGGGGAAAGTTCGACTAAACCATGAAGTCACGAATTTTAGGGTGACAAACAGAACAGTAACCGGTGTTGAAGCGATGGATTTGACCACCCATCAAACCCATGAATTCACGGGCGACACGGTAATTTGCAACCTGGACCCGAAAAGAGCGGCCAAGATGATTGGAGAGGAACTGTTCTCTAAAACAGTGCGGCGGAAACTTAACTATGAGTATTCTGCATCTAACTACATGGTGTACTGCGTTGTCAAAGATATCGATCTCCGAGACTATGGATTTGGCAAGTGGAATACGTTTCATTCGGAACACTTGGATCTAAATGAAGCTTTTGCTCAAATGTATGAGCAAAATGATTTTTCTCGTCCCAGCTTTGCAATTACAACGCCAACTTTACTGACCCAAGCGCGGGGGGATTGTCCAGAAGATTGTCAAATTGTCGAATTTCTGACTGTTGCTAATTACAGCTATTTTAAACAGCTTTGGGAGACAGATCGCAAAGCTTACAGACAGAAGAAACAAGAGATTCTGGACTCGATTTTAGATGTTGTGGAAAAACACTATGTTCCGAATTTCCGCAAACACATGGTGTTTCATGTTACCGGAAGTCCAACGACTAACGAGCGCTTCTGTTGGTGTCCTAACGGTAATTCCTACGGTTCCAGCCTGACGCCGCGCAACATGGGAGTCGATCGACTAAATCATGAAACATCCCTCAACAATTTCTATTTCTGCAACGCCTCCTCGGGCTATCCAGGCTTTGCACCGACATTTTGGACGGGGGCGCTGCTTTATCAACGTTTATCCGGCGATGCGATTTTAGGCTAAGGAAAATTGGCAATTGGTTATTTTCCTGTTTTTCTCGTTCCTTGGTCAAGCCAAGGAATGAATTTCACTCTTGCTCTGCCTGCTCTTAAAAATCTCTCATTTCTGCTCTCATTATCTCGTTCCTTGGCTGTGCCAAGGAATGAATTTCTAGAAGCTTTACCTCCTCTTAAAAATGACGAGGGACAGCAAGACTGAAATGCGTTTACAGGTAGAACCGGGAAACGAGAATTTCTTCCTTCTTCCTTCTTCCGACTTCCATCGGACTGACATCCGTTACATCCGTTACATCCGTTACACAATCCGTTGCCGAACTTCCTTCTTCCTTCTTCCTTCTTCCTTCTTCCTTCTTCCTTCTTCCTTCTTCCTTCTTCCTTCTTCCTTCTAGGAGTGAACTATGAGAATTGCAATTGTTGGGGGCGGAGCGAGCGGTATGGCAACAGCCTACTGGCTCGATAAACAGGGGCATCACGTCACTGTGTTGGAAAGTCAGCCGATTTTAGGCGGACACATTCGGACGCTGAACAAAAATGTTGTACCCAATCAATCGGAGTGCAATGAAATATTAGAAAATGGGGTGCTGGAATTTCCCACGGTGTTTTACAATTTCGTGGCTTTTATGCAGGAGCTAGGCGTTGAATTAGAACCAGTGCAGATTGGTTCCGCGCTGTTTTTTAAAGATGGCACTCACTTTTTGTCTGCGGTATCTATCCAAAAGAATTTCACCGGAATCCAACGCCTGATCGAGTATTTGCGACTTGATAGTCTCTACGCTCGTTCGGCGGGATTTATTTTAAGAATGCGGTTTGCTAAACAGCATGATTTCTACGACGTGTCGCTTTCTGAGTCTTTGAAAAGCTCGTGCGTCCGCAATTATTGGCTGAAGTTGCTGACGATGTACAGCTACTCGATACCGTTTGAATTGCTCGACAATTTCCCGGCAGAATTAGCGATGCCTGTTCTACGCGAATATGGCTTGGTCAACTGGGTGAGGATTAAAGGCGGGGTGTATTCTTACATTGAAAAGATTTTGGAGCGATTTAAGGGCGATATACGGCTAAATGTGGAGATTGCCAATATTTTTAGAAGTGCGGATGCTGTAAAAATGGTGCTTTCTGATGGGGAAATCCAGGAATTTGATAAGGTGGTTTTTGCGATGCCACCAGATCAAGTTATGAGGTTATTGTCTGATCCGACGGAGGCGGAAAGGAAGCGGTTTTCGGCGTGGAAAGCCAATTATGCAACGACTGTACTGCATTCGGATACATCGATGTACGATCGCTATGGTATCCGCAAGTTATCTGAATTTGATTTTTTCGAGACGGACAAAGGGTGGGGATATAATGCGAGCTTGAATCAGCTTTGCGGCATCTCATCGCCACGAGAGTACAGTTTAGCATTTCATCTGGAGGAGTCGATCGCCAAAAAAGACATTATTCACATTCAGAAACATCACACCCCGCTGTACACTGTCGAGTCTTTTCGATATCGAGATGAAGTTATCGAGACTAATGGCGAGAACAACACTTATCATGCGGGAGCTTATTTGGGGGATGGTTTACACGAAGGAGCCATTACCTCTGCTTTGCGAGTCGCGAAATTAATCGGGTGAGTTCAATTGTGATGCTACAAACTCTCGCAAATATCAGTAAATTTCTTGCCTGTGCAGCACTCTCACAAAAGTAATGATGTCTGCATCAAAAGTTAAACCAATGCGAGAGTCGTCCACTCGGATGCGAAATTAATTTTTGGCGTTGCCTAAGCTGCGACACCACGTGCTGTAGTTAAGTAGACATCATTGCTCAAAGATGGGGGCATTGTTGATCCGGCTAACTGAGTACCCTCAAAGTTGGTTCCCGTGAATGTGGCCCCGCTCAAGTCGGCTTCACTCAAGTCTGCATAGCACAGCCTAGCCCAATCGAGGTTTGCCTGCACCAAAGAAACTGCCACCAGATTTGCCCTCGTTAAATCTGCTCCCATCAACTTGACGCCCCGCAACTGAGCCCCGCTGAGATTGGCGGCTAACAAGTTCGAGCCTTCCAAGTTTACCCCGTTCAGTTTGGCTTCGCTGAGGTTGACGCCATTGAGATCCGTCCTGCTCAGGTCGATGCCATTGATGTAAGCTTTCCTGAGATAGATGCCTGTTAGTTGAGCGCCAAAAAGCTTTGCACCGCTGAGTTTTGCGCCTCCGCAGTTTGCCCAGTTGAGGTTTGCTCCCGTGAGGTTTGCGCCCCGCAGGTTGATGAATTGCATGTCGGCTGTACACAAATTGGCGTTCCAGAGGATGGCACTCCGCAGGTTGCTACCTATGAGTTGGGCGCCACTCAACTTTGCTCTGGGCAGTTTTGCTTTGACGAGGAAAGCTCCGTTGAGATTGGCTTTTGTAAGCTCTGCGTCGGCTAGCCTGGCTTGGCCCATTTTGGCAAAACTCAGATTTGCCCTGTAAAGGTTTGCGCCGTTTAGTTCTGCTTTGGTCAGATGTGCCCGACTCAGGTTAGCTCCCGACAGGTTAGCCCTCGAAAGGTTTACGCCAACCAACATAGCTCCGCTGAGGTTTGCTCCGCTGAGGTTTGCGTCAGCAAAGTCTCTGTTTCCATTTTCGTACTCTTTGAGCAGCTCGGTTACTTCCATATCGGTCACATTCCTAATAGCGGAAATTTATCTATAAATAAACACTCTTTATAAATATTTTATCTCAAAGGGACCGGATGCGATCGCACTTTCCAGAAAGCTGAGAATCAACTTTATATTTATACATATACTTTGTTCTTTTTGCAGAGTCCCGATTTTTTTGATGTCATAGTCTGAAACCATTGATTTACTTAGCCTCTAGTGTGCTTCGGCAAGCGTTGCGATCGTACTGAGATCCGTGAAACCGTTATTCTCAGTAGGTAAGCCATCAAACACTGTCCGAAGTGTTAATCAATAGTTAAAATCAATCTTCTTGTTGTCCACTGTGGCTAACAGCTTTTTTAAACCGAGACTGCAAATTTGTTGGTTGTTTTTGCGCCCGGTGTCGCGAAGGCTGGCATGGTCATAGCTCCATATTTTATCAACTGTCATTTTTCATTAAAATTAGATGTGGAACAACAGCTTAATAAGCGAGAATTTTTCTCGGTAGTCTCGCAGCAGTTAGACGATCGTGCTTTTCAATATTTGCTTGAGTCGATCGGGCTTAAAAGTAATTGCAAAAAGTGTACTTCTGAGGGATGTATCGATATGCCTAACGGTAGATGCTATTTGTTCAAAACCTAGTGCATAATCTACTGGAGATTGTAGAAAACTAACAGCGAGTAATATCCGTATAGCATCACCTCTTCTACTTGCAGTTAGGCAGATGTGTCAATCTATGTTATTCTGAGTAAAAATTGAGGAATAATTATGTCAAAAGAAAGAAAAAGCAACAAAGAAGTCAAAAAGCCAAAGAAACAACCTGATGGTGTTGCTAAGCCGAAGGATGACAAAAAAAATTATGGTAGCACGGACGGCCGCAAGTAGAGATAGCTGCCACTCTTCGGATTGCGATTAATTTTGTTCAATTGTCATTACTATCGATTTTTAACAAATTTAAATATCCTATTTGGGGATAAGGCGAAAACAGGTTTATTATATATAGGGAATAGGCAATGCTAAACCCAAAGTATAATGAAATCTGTTTTTAGCCATGAATATGAAACATTCTGTCGCCGATCGAATTTAAGACCATTTATTTAGACTTGGTTGAAAAAAAATAGAGTTCGATCGCCCAAATCTATCACAGCGATATCTCAGTCACCGCAATATTACCCTCAAAACACACGTCAACATCAGTCCCTGGCGCGCGATCGCGCGATCCATATTCTCCGGCATAATAAAAGTATTCTCCCTCCATCCGGTAAACAACTGGCAGCGGCTGCGTGGAAGGCTGGCAAAACACAATTTCCGGTTCCGCACTTCCCGGCGCTAAATGCGGCAAATTCACATTCCAGAAACACCCACACTTTGGTTCCCGGTTCAGCAAATCCGCCAACACCCGCGATGTCCAACGAGTAGCGACATCCCAGTCAATTTCGAGCGGCCTTTTAATCCGGTGGGAAATTGCGATTCCCGGAATACCGTGCATGGCTGCTTCCCGCACAGCCGCAACCGTACCCGAAATATACACGTCAACCCCTAAATTGCCACCCGCGTTAATACCCGAAAGCACCAAATCCGGCTTCGCACAAACGTGATGAAGAGCAATACGCACGCAATCGGCCGGTGTTCCCCCTACAGCATACTCAAATTCCGATCGCCGATCGACATGAATCGGACTGTGAGCCGTCACCTGATGCCCGCAGCCCGACAATTGCCCCTGCGGAGCCACCATAATTGTTTTGCCGCTGACAGCCTGCAAAAGTGCCTGAATCCCCGGAGCGTCTATGCCGTCGTCGTTGGTTAAAATTATTGTCATTGAAAATTTGTCTGTTAGTAACGTTATTGTGTCACTGGCGGGCGAGTCTAGGCAATCTCAAATTGTTGGGGGGCGCGGGGATTGTATCGGTGTCAGTCGATTTTAGATTTTAGATTTTAGATTTTAGATTTACTCCACAGATGAATCTCGGAGATTGAACAACAGCCTAAAATTTTTGAGCCCTCCCCGCCGTACTTTAGTGGCTCAAACCCGGTATCTGCGCCCGGGAAGAGTTACTAATTCTATATTTACTTACTGTGCAACTATATTTTACTTTCGCGTACATCAGGCGATCGACAAACCGATTGCTCAATTATTGTATAAATAAACACTTACTGCTTAGTAATATTACGCAATTAGCCATTGTGACAGCCGATGATGCCGAAAGTTGCAATAACGGATAGTTAGCCGTGGAATGCCTCATCACCAGTCATCCTAGCGTTTGCGATACAACCGAGTTTACCAAAGGTTTAAGAATCAACCTCAAATAATATTGTTTTGGTAAAGGTATCAAAAATGTATAGACAAACACTTTTAAACGAGCGATGCTGTAAATAGATACCAGAAGAAATCAATAAAGTCAATCCCCCCAACGATATAAAAAAGGTATTACTCTTATGAAAACCAACTTCGCCCAACCACTAACCGCGTGTCTAGCTACCGCTGGTTTAGTCATTGCTTCTTCATTACTAACTGCAACGCAAGCCCAAGCATTCAGTTTATCCGTGGCACCTGAGTACGGTAGTACCAACAGCCTGGGCAACGTCATCGGCACCGGCGCTACTGCAACATTGGACTTCAACTTTGTCCAAAGTGGAGCCGATTTGCTCCTGAATTTGGGCATCACCAATACCACTGGCACTAAGACTACAGCCGGTGGCGCAACCAACTCTTCTCTCGTTGCCGTGGCATTTGACGTATTGAGTGGCGTTAGTGCATCGGTTCAATCGACTGCAGGCAGCTCTTTTACATCGTTTTGGTGGCAAAACGTTGGTATTAACGGTTTGCACAACGGTTTCGACTATGGCATTAGCACTCCGCGCCGTAACTTTAATGGTAGCGACCCTAAAGGAGGCTTATATAAAAATGAGTCAACTTTGGTTAGCTTTTTGCTAACTGGCAGCAGTCTGAGTGCGGCTCAGGCAGAAAGTGCTTTCTTGACGGGATTCCAGAATGGTACGCTGAAGGCAGGGGTTCGCTTCCAGGATGTAAGTGGGTCTAGTGTTGGTGACAGTGACAAAGTTATGGCGGGAGTTTCCGCTGATGCTGAGCCAGTGCCCGAACCAACGACTATCGCAGGTATGGTGATGGGCTTGGGAAGTTTAGTCGCAGCCCGCCGCAAGCAGGCAAAAAAAGCTCTTGCTTAAATTTTCTCAGGGGTGCAGGCCATCCATCGGCAGAAAAGCTCGTCGCATTTCTAGTGAATTCAGGTTAACTTCTAGTATCAACTCATAAGAGCCAGGGCAGCTATCCCGCCTCTGGCTCTTATTTTTGCTTTGGAATTACAAAATCTACATTTGGTCAAGGTGAAGAACAAAAAATTTGCGATCGCCCGAATTTCCGCAAAAATTGACCTAAAATCCCAAAATCCCCAGAAAATATCAACCAACTTGTGGTAAGGTTTTGTGTCGGTTGCTATGTGGCAATCCTTCTGCAAGTTCAGTTAAACGCGCTCTCAGCAATGTTTTTGCCAATTCTACCCTTAGCTCAAGCAATCCCGACACCTGCGACCCAACAAGTCATCATCAAGCGAGAATTCCCGCTACCGGAAAACGAACTGGATTTGCCAGCGCCTCCAACAACCGCCCCGCTGAACACTGTGACGGTGCCTCAGCAAGTGCGCGTTTTACCGGGCAAACTCGACAGCATCCCGGTTTTCAACAGCAACAGCCCCGAAGTTGTGCAAACCGAAGGCATTTTGCTCTCCACATTTGGGCCCGAAGGAAAACAAGTACCTTCTGCACACTTAAACTTTCCCTTCAAAGGTCGATTTGACATCTTTGCCCACCACATCGCCAAAGCTAAAAATCGCGAAGAAACTCGCACCTTATTTCAAGGAATAATTGTCCACAATCCTAACTCCGAACCTGTTACTTTAAATGTCTTGCAAGGAGCGACTTATTTAACTCGGCCGGATGCCTTGTTTGTCGATTTGCCGTCGTATTTAGAGAATCGATTCGGCACTGTGTTTGCGGGGCCTGGAAGCCGCATCACGAGCGATGTGCTGCGGGGATACAGACAAAGCATTTTGCCGGCTGCGATCGAGATTCCGGCCAATGAGAGCCGAATGCTGATGAATTTGCCGATACCTGTGGGGAATGTGACGCCTTCTTCCAACGGTCGATCGACTTTGATGCGAATGTCGAGCAGCAATTCGGTTTATGTAGCTAGTTTAGCAATGTTTGCTCCTACAACTCAAGAAGGAGTCGAGCAATATCCGACTTTAGAACAGTGGGAAAATATTTTAAATACCAAAGGTTTAGCGGGGCCCAGAGATTTAGCACCAACTCCGAGAGGCGAAAATCCGGTGCAAAAAATTTATGGCCGCGTGGCAGGAGTAGCTGAAGGTTCCCAGTGGCAAGCTAAAATTACTGACAATTCGAGAACCGATTATTTAACTATTCCCAAGCGCGGCGAGTCATTTTCTTATGCTTTGAGCACTACTGATACGGGTACTTTTGGAACTGGTCAAGTTCAAAGTGCTAAAATGTTAGCTCGCTATCCCGATACTGCTTATTCTGCTCACGGTAATTACGGGATTCAATACAACTTAACTTTTCCCCTTTACAACAAATCTCGTGAAACTCAATCTGTTAGCATTAAAATGCAAACACCTATTAAAGCAAATACCGAAGCGGGGGGATTGATGTTTTACGATCCTCCCGAAAATCGGATATTTTTCCGAGGTACGGTGCGGGTGATGTTTAATGATGATACGGGCAAGACTTTGACGCGCTACATTCACATCGTGCAGCGGCGGGGACAGCAGGGGGAACCTTTGGTGAATGTGAATATGAAGCCGGGGGAACGCCGTTTGGTCCAGGTGGATTTCTTGTATCCGCCGGATGCGACGCCGCCGCAAGTTTTGACTGTGCGATCGAGTAATTAGTTATTGGTTGACTGTATATTTACACTGTGCGAAACGCGGCTGAATTTCTCACAACAAAAAGTACGATCGCTACTCGACGGGCGAGCCCTTAACATACAAAGATTCGAGAAACTTAACGGCTTCATCAAGTACAGCTTCCGGTAACTTCTCAACAATCGCGATCGCCCTTTGACGGGTTTCTCGCTCGACTGCTTTGGATTGTTGCGAGTCAGTGTCTGCTAAACTGCTATTTTCAAATTGCTTTTGCTTTGATAAAGCTGTTTCTGGAGTGACAAAAATGCCAACATCTGCCGGAAGATTTATAGTTTCATGATTGTAGCATTTAACAACGAGATTTGTCACATTCATCGCTACCCGCTGATTAAATCGGAAAACTTCTGAAAAAGTGCGATCGCCGCGAGTAGTCTGAACTAAATGTGTTCCAACTTGATTGACTTCTGTTGTAAAAATAAATTTGTGTGTATCCGTACCAACTGACACCAAAACCTCGTGAGTATTATGGCCAATCGCAGGTTGAACACACAAAACTTGCACTTTCATTGTATTAACCAGTAATATCAAATCCGTTGGTATCGGAATTATTCATCTCTCTCTTCTCTTCCTCTGTGTCCTCTGCAGTCTCTGCGGTTAAATCATTCCGAAATTAGACATCTCATTAAAAGCTAAGTCTAAATCCCCCTTTCCTGCCAATAAGAGTAAAAGGGGAATTTAGACGAGGGCTAAAGTGTCAAAGATTGAGGATTTGTCTCAATCAATTTCGCTAAATCTTGCAAGAAAGACGCCGCATCAGCACCGTAAATAATCCGGTGATCGCAAGTAATATTCACCTGCATTTGGCGCTTCACTCCCATCAAACCATCTTCATTAGCCACTACTTGCGGCCGCGAAGAGCCGATCGCCAAAATCGAGCCTTGATTCGGCGGCAAAATCGCGTCAAACTTGTCTACTCCAAACATTCCCAAATTGGAAAGAGTGAAAGTTCCCGTGCTGTATTCATCAGGCTTCAACTGCTTGGTGCGGGCGCGATCGACTAAATCCTTCCAAGTGCGCGAGAGCGAATAAATATCGAGGCGATCGGCATTTTGCAGCACCGGCGTAATCAAACCGCCGCCGTCCATCGCCACCGCTACCGCCACATTAATATCAGCGCGGTATTGAATCCCCGACTCCACATAATAAGCATTCAGCAGAGGATGTTTTTGTAAAGTTACTGCTACAGCCTTCGCCAGCATACCCGTCATCGTGACGCCCTTCGACTTAATTTGTTTGTAGAGTTTGTCGAGATTATCAGTAGTAATTGTGTAACCGACGCGGAAAGACGGCACGCTCAAACTTGCTTCCATATTCCGCACCACCGCATTTTGCAGCGCGTTCATCGGTACTGTTTGACCAGAAAGTGCTGCTGCGGGGACTGGTGCGGGGGCGGGTTTGGCTGCTGCGGGGGCTGGTGCTGCGGGTGCGGGTGCGGGTGCTGCGGGGACTGTTACCGGTTGCTGAACCGGAGCGGGTTGGGCTTTCCCGGCTGCTGCTTCCACATCCTCTGCGACAATGCGGCCGTTGGGCCCGCTGCCTTTGATAGAATTCAAATCTACTTTAAATTCTTTGGCTAACTTGCGAGCGCGGGGAGAAACGACGCTGCGGCCGTTTTGGCGGCTGACATTTTGCTGCAAACCTACTGATGCTGTAGGTGCGCTGACAGGAGCGGGGCTGGGAGCGGGGGCTGCTGCTGCGCTTGGGGCGGCGGCTCCTTGCTGCTGAGCAACGGCGATTTCGGCTTCTGTTTCTGCTACCAGGGCGATTGCCGCTCCCACCGGAGCAACTTCGCCCGCAGGTACGATAATTATTGCTAAATAGCCTTCGTAGAAAGACTCCACGTCCATGTCGGCTTTGTCGGATTCCACGACTACCACCGTTTCGCCTTTTTCTACTTTGTCTCCGGCGGATTTGACCCAGGAAACAATTTTGCCCTCTGTCATGGTAGAACTCAGGGCTGGCATGAAAACTTCGCGAATCATCTGTAAAAAGTCCTTTTGATGTGGTAATAGGTAATCGGTATTTGGCAATTGATAATTGGCGATCGGCCACCGGCAATACTTATTATTATGCCAGTTTCTCGCATTCTTGATGTGTGAATGTTGACTCAAAATCAATTGCCAATTACCGATCGCCAATTACCACTTACCAATTTCTAAATATCACCTCGAATTTCTTCGACTATGCCGTCGCGGAGGAGAATTTCTACTTGCATTTTTTGAATCAAGTTTTCTCCGAGCCCGACAGTGAATGTGCCGTCAATTTGACCTTGACTCACTTCTTGTTCTAGGTCTAGCACCTGCACTTGCTGAAGCTGTTGCAGGTTTTGGTTTTTCTGTTCTAACAGTTCGCTTTTTCTTTGATTCACCTGCACTTGAATGTTTTCTATTTGCTGCTGTACTTGCGGGCCTGGGGGCTGTAGATTTTGCTGTTTGATTTCTGAAATCATCCGCTGCCCTTGCATTTCTAACTGTTGTAGCTGAGAGTCTATTTGGTTGATTTGGGCTTGGAGTTGCTGTTGAGCTTCTTCTTTCCAGCGGGGAGTAACGACGACTTTAACGTTAATCGATCGCTTCAAGAGTAATTGTGGTTCCATAAAGTTGTTGCTTGTCAATTAGGAATTAGGCATTAGTCATGAGTCATTAGCTGGTAAAAATGAACTAATGGCCCAGGACTGAGGACTCGGACTCGGGACTCGGGTGTTGGGATAATTTTTTCTTTTCCATTTCCCAAGTCCTGCGAATATTTCAAAACATCCCGTCAATCATATCGCGGTAGTGTTGCGTCACAACCGGGCGCTTAATTTTCAGGGTCTGGGTCAACATTCCATTTTCGATCGAAAATGGCTCCTGAATCAACCGGAACGGGCCGATGCGATCGTCCGCGCGGTATCCAGGGCGATTTTGCACCTCTCGGTTCAATTCTTTGCGGAATAAATCTTGAATTGTCTTGCTATTCCAGTCAATTTCGTGTAATGGGGGATTCTGAGTTTCTGCCCATTTCTGCACGGCTTCTGCATTGGGGACAATTAAGGCGCCGAGTGATTTCTGGTCTTGACCTACTAGCATAATTTGGTCGATGTAGGGGCTGCGGAGGCAGGCGTCTTCTATGGGCTGGGGTTCGATGTTTTCGCCGTTGGTGAGGACGATCGTATCTTTGGCCCGCCCGGTCAAGATTAAGTCGTTTCCCGGTGTCAGCCAGCCCAAGTCGCCGGTGTCGAACCAGCCTTCGGAGTCTATGGCCTTGGCAGTCGCTTGGGGATTAAGATAATAGCCCTGCATAATTTGCGGCCCCCGCGCCAATACTAAACCGCGCTGGCCTGTGGGCAGTTGCTGTCTGGTTTCTGGGTCTACTATTTTAATTTCCGTATGGGCTAGAGGCTGTCCTGCGGAACCTTTAAGATTGTGCCAAGGGCGGCGGACGGTTAAAACCGGGGACGTTTCGGTTAAACCATATCCCACTAACAAACCGATATTCGCTATTTCAAAGAAATTGTCTATATGCGCGGCCAAAGAACCGCCGCCGCTAATCGCCCATTTTAAGCGTCCCCCTGTAGCTTGCCTGACTTTTTGGTAAACCAATTTTTCGGCGAGGGCGTGTACGGGCGACAACAGAATGCTTTTGGTGCGGGCGATTAGTTTTTCGGAAGCAGAAGCCGGTTTCAAACTGAGAGTTAATCCTTGGCAAATGCGGCGGGCCTCTATGTATTGCTGGCTGGCAGATAACAGGAAATCCACCAATTTTTGTTTGTTAGGTGGCTGTTCCCGAAATTGCTTTTGTACGGCCTCGTAAATCGATTCCCAGATGCGCGGAACGCTGACCATGTACTGGGGTTTGTAAGTTTTAAAGTCTTGTTTGAAATAGCGAATATTGGTGTAAATTTGCGTGCATCCTTGGGAAAGCAGGAAGTATTCGACGCTGCGTTCGTAGGCGTGCCAACTGGGCAGAATGCTGAGGGCAGATTCGCCGGCTTCGGGCTGGAGAACTGTGCCCAAGGTGGTGAGTTGGTGCAGCAGGTTCCCGTGAGTCAGCATGACGCCTTTGGGTTTGCCGGTGGTGCCGCTGGTGTAGAGGAGGGTGGCGAGGGTTTGAGGCTTGTGGTTGGTGGGTTTGAGGGGGCGGTTTGCCCCTGTGGTCATGACTTGGGAAAATTTGACTGTGCTTAGGGTTTGGCTGGTTTCCGGTTCTTCGTCCGAGAGGAGGACGATGAGTTGGATGGGCAAATCCGGGAGGCGGTGTTGCAGTTTTTTGAGTAATGCCCGGTTTTCGACTACCAAGGCGGTGCTGCCGCTGTCTTGGATGATGTACAAAAGTTCTTCAGGGTCGGCGGTGGCGCCTCGAACGGCGTTGGCTGCCCCGGCCATCATGATACCTTGGTCGGCTATCAGCCAGCGGGGGCTGTTGTCGGCGAAGAGGGCGACGCGGGGAGGGATGGGTTCTCCTGGATTTGGTTCGATGCCGAGGGCTTGGAGGCCGGCGGCGAATTGTTGGATTTGCTGGTAGAGGTCGGTGTAGGTGAGTTTGATTTCGGGCTGGGTGTGGGGGTCGTGGAGGGCGACGGTTTGACCGAATTGTTGTTTGACGATCGCCCAAAATTCGGGTATCGATTGAATGGAAGTGTAATCGATCAGGCGGCTGAGGTTAGCGCGATCGCGATCGGTCATTTGAGATGATGCGTAAGATGCTGGGCTGTTCATAGTTATTTTTGCGAGTTGTGCGAGATTAAAGTGTTTTATCTAAATCTAGTATGAAATGTATCCTAACTGTATCTGCTTGGGTAGGGACAGTTTGCAAATCTGTCTCTACCTTTTAATTTTTATTTTCTCTTATTTGTTGCCTTTTAAGTTGACAATTTTGGTTTAATTTTGTTACAGAAATCGATGAACTGACGGAAAGTAGTCAGTTGTTCGGGCTGACTTTGAATCCTTGTCAATAGTTGTTCCAAATAAAATGGCTTGAGTACATCTCCCGGTCGTTTTTTTGAATAGGTAATATTTTTAGCTTCAAATAACGCTCTCAAATAAGCTCCGTGAAACTGAGCGTGAGTATTAAAGTCTTGATATCTGCCCATAATTTCGGGACAGTTAACTGAAACATCGTAATATTTAGTATAATCTAGCAAATGTTTGTTTTGAGGATTTCTGGAATAAATCTTCCGATTACCCAACAGCCAACTTTCCAAGCAGCGATTCTGAAATATCAGCACAAGTTCTGCATTGTTTAATTTCAAATTTTGTTGAGTTAAAAAATCATATATTTCTGTTGTGAGTTCGGCAACAGTATTTTCCTCGGCATCGAGACATACTACAAAATAGCTGTATTTTCCGTTTGAGTTAATTTCGGCGATCGAACGCGGGATAAAATCGTATATTAATGAAGGATATCCTTCACCGCTAATCAAGTAATAATTTTTTTCATTCACATCATCGCAATTATCTACTCGCTGCAATTCCGGTAAAAGATGAGCCAACCAAGCGGGATAAACTTTTCTCTCCGATTGCTTCCCTTCAACTAAAAAATACAGATTCATTAAACTTTGATTCCTTCGCTGTATTCTTCAAGATTAATCAGTTGCGTAAAAGCTTGATGCCTCGATTTTCCCAGATTCAAATCTTTAGCATCTTTCACAGTTACCACCCCACCTTGGCGAGTGACTATTTTCCAGTGTTCCATCCCAATATTATTTATTATGTAGGGATGGTGGCTGGTAAGAATGAATTGAATATTTTTATTTTCTACAATTAAATCTGTCACCACATCAATACAGTTAATCCCCAAGCTGTTTTCAAATTCATCAATCAAGATTACAGTGCCTTCAGGCGACAAATACAGTTGGCTAATGTGAATTAAGGTTTTCAGCATCCCTGACGAGATATTGTCTTGAAAAATCCACTCCTTGACACCTTTCTCTTTTATCTGAATGGGAAAGTTGGGGGATGAATCCTCATATTGTACCGCTTCTATTTTAATATCTTCCACTTGAGGGAAGGCCTGTATAAAGATGCGCTTAATATTAGTGAAAATTTCTGGATGATGGCGGTAAACAAGAACCAGTTTCATCTGGATTTGCAAGTCACTCGCTTTAATATAATCTAATAATAAAACATCGCTTACTGAGGTGGTTGACATCATTACACTCATATTGTAAAAGAAATCAAATGAACTTAAATCATAGCTAACTATTTTATTAAAACCCTGTTGAACAGGTGAAATATCTTCCTCTTGGTTTAAAATTTCTACTACGCTTTGAAATGGCGATAATTTCGGAGTTTTATTCCCGTGAAATATAATTTTATTAGGTGTTCTTTCTATAATTACATTTTTATTTCTTAATAAATGTTCTCTAACAATTCTAAATTCATTAGTTTCGTCTTGTTCATCAAAAATGATAGGCAGATTTTTTTTTGTTTCAAATTCGCCTTGCCAGCGGTACTCTACATTGTTTATTGTCGAGAATGTAATGTCCCATGCTAAACCGTTTAATGAAGCACCATTAGCTATTCGTTGTAAATTCAAAATTCCTTTGAGTATTTGTGTTTTGCCCACACCAGATACACCAACTAATAAAGCCAAGTTGGAAAAATATATCGGTTCAAAACGCCACTCTCGTAAATTATCCCAAAAAGCTAATTTTTTAATTCTCATTTCCGCGTCCCCTCAATTATTTGCGTCCCTCAGTATTTATCAGCCTGCATCTGCGGTTAAAAACTCCCCTCAAAAACCGATTTTCGTCCCATCTGCATCAATTCTACTATATGCCGAGCAAACGAGTACATACATCGATGATCGCACTTTAACATAGCTGGGTGCTTCTGGCGCACCTTACCCCCACAATAAAATTGAACTATGAGTGGAACAGGCAAGATGCCTGTTCATGAAACTCGTGCAATATCTCAGATTTAAGCGACATGGCGCGGTGCATCAACCATCGGCGCATTACCAAACAAATGTCTGAGATAACTGCGGCTGAGTTCCCGGTTCCAGCGCCGCAAACGCACCATCACTCGCGTGAATGTAAAAGTCAATTCCAACACCAGAGAAAGCTGTTTGAGACTCAGTGAAGTATTAAACACATCATTGCCGTGCGTGCGTTCAATCTGATGGTGTTTCAGCAAAGCAATCAGGTTTTTGGTAGAGCCTTTCAGTTGATTGAAATAACTCTGGGAGAAGGCCCAGCGGCTGAAACCCCAAAACTTAACCAAATGATTGATCTCATCCTGTAAAGGCTGGGAAATTGCCTGTTGCAACGCTCCAGTTGAGTGTACCATCAACCATAAATAAACAGAAGTAGCTCCCCACTCGGTACTCAGGCGGCTAATTACGTGTTTGTAGGTATCTTGCCAAGCGTCACCTGTGGATTGACAGCCATTCACAGAATTGGGTTTAACTTGCAGTTTTTCCCCTGTAAGTTGCTGGTAAATTTTCCTAAATGTCGGGCAATGTTGGCGTTCTTCTTTTTCCCAGACACCTATCTCTAAAATGTTGCCATTGTCATCAAAAATTCCTCCCATAAACCGCGCCATTTGTGGGTAAATATGCTGTAAGTAGCACCAACTTTCTCTACCGTAGCTGCGGATGGGAGCTTCAATTTCTGCCGCACTTGCCAAAATTTGTAAAAATATTTCTGGCTTGACACCAATAATTTGATCGCGAGTGATTCCTTGCCAATCTATGGGTTCCCAAGGGCGGGGATGCGGGTTGGAAAATTGCTGGGGGAGATCGGAAAGTCGATCGCTCAAAACTTCCAATGACATATAATGGTCGATGAGGGAATTAATCCTCGCCCGACTTTGCAAGTAGCGAGGGCTTTGATACTGATTTCCAGCTAAATCAATTGTATGCACATTACCAGTAGCTTTCATTGTTTCTTCCTGTTCTCAACTGTTACAGCTATTGTGCAAAAGGCATTTGGGAAGTCGCAATGAGTAACGTGCAGGCTGCTCAATTACTAGCAGTTAGCTTGACTGATTTGAAGTCAGGGGAAACGGCATGAAGTATGGTGAAGTAGACTCTGTTAGATATGTCAAGTATTGGGAGTAAAAAGGCGATGAGTGTTCATATTGGCACTTCAGGTTGGAGCTATGACCATTGGGAAGGTGTGCTTTATCCCCAGCACCTACCGCTGCGATCCAGGCTCGATCGCTACATCGAGCACTATCAAACCGTGGAAGTTAATAGCACCTACTACCGCTGGCCACCAAACGCGACCTTCGCTAACTGGCAGCAGCGCCTCCCCCAAGGATTTCTGATGACTGTAAAAGCGCCCCGTGGTCTAACGCACTCCAAGCGCCTTTACTCGCCAGAAAAGTGGGTGGAACGGATGAGTGAGGGACTTCAAGGGTTGGGCGATCGGCTGGGTATTCTGCTAGTCCAGCTTTCTCCCCAGTTCGGTTGCGACTCGGCCCGCCTAGCATACTTTCTAGAACAAGTGCCCCCCTGGATAAGAGTAGCTGTCGAATTCCGACACCCAAGCTGGCATAAAGAAGAGGTATTTTCGCTGCTGGAACGCTTCGGAGCGGCTTACTGTGTGATGAGTGGGGCGCACCTCCCCTGTATCCTGCGCGCAACAACGTCCTTCGTGTACGCGCGCCTTCACGGCCCCGACCCCAACTACCTCTACGGCGGCTCGTACTCGGATGAGGATTTGCATTGGTGGGCCGATCGCACCCGCGAGTGGGAAAGTCAGGGGCTCAGCGTGTTCATCTACTTCAACAACGACGGAGATGGCAATGCCGTTCGGAACGCTTCTAAGCTAAAAACTTTTTTGGATATGTAGGGCAACGGTACATCCCTACTTATTAGAAAAATATATCGGTTCAAAACGCCACTGTAATTGACGATCGCAAAAAAGCTACTTTTTAAATTTTTATTTCCCCTCCCATCAATTATCTGCGTGCATCAGCGTTAATCAGCCTACATCTGCGGTTAAAAACCGACATAATTTTGCCGCCACCAAGCCCGCACAAACTTAATCTCCTCAAACGTATAACGTTCTTCCAAAAAATCATAAATTGCTCTCAGTTTCTCATCCCCCATAACTTCAATAGCGTACACTATCGCCTGCTGGCGTTCCGGTTCCACCAACAAATTTATATCAACTTCCCTGCCCATTTCCATCAATTCTATCAGATGCCCAGAAATAGTATTAGGACTCATACCCCGCGCATTGGCGATTCCTTGAACTGTCAAACCTTGTCGGTATAATTCCCAGGTTTGCATCTGCGAATAAGACGCAACGTTGGAAAGATTGGGAAGATTAGCGGCCTCAGAAGATGCAGCACCACTTGGTAATCCTTGTTCTTGGCAAAAAGTGCGAATTGCCTCCAAGAAAACCTTACCGTACTTATCTCGCTTGTTGCTACCAACGCCGTAAACTTCCTCGAATTCTCTGAGATTTTGCGGGCGTTTTTCAGCCATGTCTCGCAAGCTTTTATCGGCAAAAACTACGTAAGGTGGCACAAATTGTTCGTCGGCAATTTGCTTGCGTAGCGTCCGCAGTACGGTAAATAAACCTTCTACCTCTACTGCCAAAGAACGAACTTTACCCTGTACTTCCCGCTGGGGTTCAATGGCAATTTCAACTGTGCGCTGACGTTTCATAATTTCCCAACTTTTTTCATTCAGTTTCAAAATGGGAAATCCGTCTGTTTTTTCCTCTAAAAAACCTTGATTCACCAGCGATCGACTCAACTTTTTCCATTCATCAGCACTTCTATCTTTGCCAATTCCGTAAGTAGAAAGTTGGTTGTGCTGGTATTGCAATATTTTTTGATTTTTTGAACCGCGCAGCACGTCAATAATATGATTCATGCCGAATTTTTCTTGGCATCGGGCGACGCAAGAAAGAAATTTCATTGCCTCAATCGTCCAATCTTCTACTGGTTTTTGGTTGCAACAGTTATCGCAAGTACCGCAGTTTCCGGGGAATGAATCGCCAAAATAACTTAACTGGATTGTGCGGCGGCACTCGGTGGATTCTGCATAGTTGATTACTCGCCGCAACTGTTGGCGGGCAATTCGTTGTTCTTGTGGGTCGGGTTTTTGCTCGATGATGTAGTCGATGGTTTTGACATCGCCGTAGCCGTAAAATAAGCTGCAATGGGCGGGTTCGTTGTCTCGACCTGCGCGGCCGGATTCTTGATAGTATCCTTCGAGATTCTTGGGTAAGTCGTAGTGAATTACAAACCTCACGTCTGGTTTGTTAATGCCCATACCGAAGGCTATTGTGGCTACCATTACTTGCACGTCGTCGCGAATGAAGCGGGTTTGATTGGTGGCGCGATCGACATCGTTCATGCCGGCGTGGTATGGTAAGGCTTGGATGCCGCTTTGTTGCAATTTATAGGCAACTTCGTCAACTTTTTTGCGGCTGAGGCAATAGATAATTCCCGAACCGCCTTTTTTTTGGATGATTTGCAAAACTTCGGCAAAACTGTGTTTGGTTTTGGGGCGAACTTCGTAGTATAAATTGGGGCGGTTGAAGCTGGCTACGTGGATGTAGGGATTTCGCAGAGTTAGCTGCTGGATGATGTCTTGGCGGACGCGCTCGGTGGCGGTGGCGGTTAGTCCCATAATGGGAATGTCGGGATATCGATCGCGCACTCGCTGCATTTGCCTGTATTCTGGTCGAAAGTCGTGCCCCCATTCCGAAACGCAGTGGGCTTCGTCGATCGCAAATGCCGAAATTCCTAACTTATTTGCTACTATATCTAAAAACGGTAAAAATCTCTCACCCAGCAAGCGTTCGGGTGCAACATAGAGCAATTTAATCTTACCTTCGAGAATCGCAGTTTCGCGCGATCGGGTTTCCTGAGAGCTCAAAGTGCTGTTGAGAAAAGTCGCCCCAATTCCATTATCCTGCAAAGCCTCCACCTGGTCTTGCATCAGAGCAATTAACGGCGACACAACCACAGTCAATCCCGGTTTCAACAGTGCCGGTAATTGAAAACACAAAGACTTGCCACCGCCCGTCGGCATGACAATCATCATATCCCGTTTTTGTAAAGCAGCTTCGACAATTTCCTGCTGTCCCGGACGGAAAGAGTCATAGCCAAAAAAATGTTTAAGAGCTTGTTCCAGGGACAGTGGCACAGAAGATATTGGCGGATGAGACGCTGACATTTGCAGTAGTTGGTTGTTGGCTTCTCAACTATTCTATGCCTTTTGAGCACAAATACAGTTACAATAATTGAGAATCTCAATTTAAGCAGAAAAACTGATGCCGAAAGCAATTTGGAATGGTGCCGTTTTGGCCGAGAGCGACAAGTGCGAAATTGTAGACAACAACTATTATTTCCCCGCCGATGCCATCAACCGTGAGTATTTCAAGGATAGCAGCACTCACACTACTTGCGGTTGGAAAGGTGTTGCTAGTTACTACAGTGTCGAAGTCGGCGGACAAGTGAATAAAGACGCTGCGTGGTACTATCCTACTCCGAAAGATGCTGCTAAAAATATTGCCGGATATATTGCTTTTTGGAAAGGAGTTAAGGTAGAAGCTTAGGTTTTTTCCGCAGGTTTGTTAGCTGGCGATTCCGACAGGCCGCCAGGGAATTAATTCCCTGGCTCATAGCTGAAGTCGTCTTAAGACGACTGTGGAAATTAGGGAGGAATAACATAAGTTGCGATGATTTCAAATAGAAATAATATCTAATATCTACTGATAGCGATTCCTCCTCTGATAATTGTCAATCCTTTAAAATATAGGACAGAGCTTAATTAAATTCAATACCATAACCGCTATATTTAACAGTCCTCTTTGAGAGGACTTTCGCTATGAGACGGGGGTTTTGAACCCCCGGCGGACTGTTGGAGAAGCGAAAGCATCCTCAAATTTTAATCTTTTTCCCAAACGGCGACAGCTTCCGCACCCAAACCACGGCGAACAACAATCGGTTCGCTTTGTGTCAAATCGAGAATGGTAGAAACTTGATATCCCGGATCGGAACCGTCATCGACAATGACATCTACTAACTTTGAAAAACAGTCAAAAAGTTCAGCTTTGCCAAAACTTTCTCCTTTTCCTGCTGGCACGGGTGCAGCACCTTCATCATCCGTGGTAATGTTAGCGGATGTTGAAATAATTGGATTTCCCAAGGCTTCCAACAGTGTAAAACAAAGCCGCTGGTCGGGAACGCGAATTCCAGTGGTTTTCCGTTTTGGGTTCATTACCAACCGCGGCACTAACTTAGTAGCTGGCAGCAGAAATGTATAAGGCCCCGGTATTAACCGCTTGATAATTCTGTATGCTTCATCGCTGACAGCAGCATAGTCGGTGATATTTGACAGAGAGGAACACAAGAACGTTAAAGGCTTATCATTGGAGAGTTGCTTGATCTGCCTGACTCGTTCTACCGCAGACTTGGAGTTGAGATCGCAGCCGATCGCGTAAACTGTATCTGTCGGATAAAGCATCACTGCCCCATCTTTCAGAGCTTTTTGAATTTTCTCGATCCGGTCTCTTTGGGGTGCAACTGGATGCACTTCGTAAATAGTTGCCATGTTAAGATATTGCAGGCTAAGTGGGCGATCGAAATATAGAGTGAAACAATCAATGCTAAAAATTAATTGTTAACAATGAATAAAATAGCTTATTTTGACTGTCCAACCGGCATTGCTGGCGATATGTGCATCGGAGCTCTCATCCACGCCGGCGTTCCTTTAGAATACCTAATCGAAAAACTCAATTTGCTCGGCATTTCGACAGAGTACCAGTTGCGGACGGAATTAGTCCACCGGAATACTCAACAAGCAACTAAATTTTATGTGGATTTAGCTGCGGATTTGTCGTTAAAACCTGAAAATCCCGCTACCGAACTCGATCCCTCGGAAACGGAATCCCCGACTTTCGACGCCCGCCATCACCATCATCACGGGGAAGAACATTCTCACAGTCACGGCGAAGCAGATGCCGAAATTAGCCACAGTCATCACCGCAATTTACCCGAAATTGAGCAAATCATCGTCTCTGCAAAATTGCCAGCGCGCGTGGAAGCTTGCAGTTTGGCCGTATTTCGCAAATTAGCAGAGGCAGAAGGTGCCGTACACGGTATCCCCGCAAGCGAGGTTCACTTTCACGAGGTGGGGGCGACGGATGCAATTATTGATATTGTGGGTACTTGTTTGGGTTTGGATTGGTTGGATATTCAGGAGTTTTACTTTTCGGCGATGCCGACTGGCGCAGGTACGGTGAAGGCTGCACACGGCCGATTAGCGGTGCCGACGCCGGCGGTGATGCGGTTGTGGGAAACGCACCGAGTGCCGGTTTATAGCAATGGGATAGATCGCGAATTGTGCACTCCTACGGGAACTGCGATCGCCTGTACTCTCGCCGCTAGTTTCGGGCCGCCACCGTCGATGCAAATTCAGGCGATCGGTTTGGGTGCAGGTTCTCGAAACCTGGCAATTCCTAATATTTTGCGCCTCTGGATTGGGGAGAAGGAAGAGGGAAGTTCGGCAACGGATTCTGTAACGGATGTAACGGATGTCAGAAAGAGGGAAGAAGGAAGAGGGAAATTTTTAAACAATACTCAATTCCCAATTACGGATTCCCAATTACCGATTACCAATTCCATAGAAACTATTACGGTGTTGGAAACGCAAATTGATGATTTGAGTCCGCAGGCGATCGGCTATGTTTTTGATGCTTTGTTTGCCGCCGGATCTCTGGATGTTTTTACTGTCCCAATTGTGATGAAAAAGTCGCGGCTTGGGGTTTTGTTAACTGCGATTTGTCATCCAGAATTTGAGGATGCTTGCGAAGCTGTGATCTTTCGCGAAACTACTACTTTGGGAATTAGGCGATCGACTCAACAGAGAACTATTTTACACCGAGAAATCCAGACAGTTAAAACAGAATACGGCGAAGTCAAGATAAAAGTTGCGAAGTCTGGACAAACGATTGTTAATGTGCAGCCGGAATATGAGGATTGCGCGGAAATTGCCCGACTTAAAAATATTAGTTGGCGGGAAGTTCACCGCTTGGCGCTGCAAAGTTGGTACGATCGCACTTAATCAATCACCAAGGCTTAAGCTATCAATAAGTTAAGTTTGTTTGTCATCATTTCTTGCTCAGCATTTTGGAATAAGCGTTCTCTCACATACTCGACGATCGCAGGTTGTAGCGTTAAACTTGTCGATGCGGTATTGTCGGGCGATCGCCGATCCTCGATGAGCGATCGTTCAGCCAGCCCCTCCAATGCTTCCATCAGTTGCCTTCCAGACACTCTGGGCAAAATTTCAGCTTTTAACTTCCCAGGAGTCGCTCCTTCTTGGTTAATTGCGAGCCAGTACATAATTTTTTGTTGCAGGGGAGACAAGCGATAGAACTGGCGATCGAGCAAATCCCAGAAATGGCTAAAAACAGTATTTCCTTGTACTAAAAATGCGTGAATGTCACCGCCAAAAAGTGTTTTAATAGTCGTTGCAGCAAGTTTGAGGGCGAGGGGATTGCCGCCAAAGTAGTTGACAATATCTTGACACTGCAATAGGGTTGCCTTTAATCCTTTATCGGCGATGATTTTCTGGCATACGGGCGGTGAAACTCCGAAGAGTTGGAGCGATCGCACGGGTAAATTTTCGCCCGATCGCACAGCAAACCCCCCCGGTTTTTCTCGTCCGGTTAAAATCAGACAACTTTGGTGCGGTTCGTCAGCAATGCGCGCCAATAACTGTCGATAATCTTCATACCCTTGTTGATATTGTCCGCTGCGATTTCCCCCTTGCAAAATCGACTCCAGATTGTCGAAAATTAACAAACAGCGTTTTTGCCGCAACTGTTCCATGAGAGCATTAATAGAGTTATTTTGTGTGTGTTCAGAATTAGTTAAAAGCGGTAAAATATTGCTGAGGATAACATCTAATTGCGGTGCTTGCTGCAAACTCCGCCAAATCACGAATTCAAACTGAGATTGAATTTGCTGAGCGAGTTTGACAGACAGAGAAGTTTTGCCGATACCGCCAAGTCCAAAAATACCAATCAGACGAGTAGAATTGCTGCTAATCCAAGTTTCTAAAGTTTCCAGTTCCTGCTGCCGATTGTAAAAGTGCGAAACATCTATCGCTTCTCCCCAATTTTGAGTGCTGCTATCTGCTTCGCTAGCGTGCAAGATGCCCGCACAGCAATGCTGGTAGCGGCGCAAGACTGCTTGCAGATTTTGCTTTGAGATTTTTTCGCCGATGATTTGAGAGAGATTTCGCCACAAATGCGAACCGACTTTTTTGATATAGTCATGTTCGTAAAGTAAGCGATCGGCTATCTCTTGATAAGAGTGTCCCTCCCAAGTTTCCAGAAAGACGCGGGATTGAATGTCATTGAGTTTTTGCTTTTTGTTTGCGGATTGTAACAGACTATCAACTAGGACGATCGCCTCTTGTGCTGTCATAGCGATTTTGATCTATTAAGTAAACTTACTGAGGTTTCATGACTGCGAGATGCTTTTCAGGAAAGAAAACAAATTTACACAATTGAGCCAAATCAATAGGGTTACAAGCCCCAGGTACAGGCTGTGAAGTCAATTTTGTTATCTAAATAAAATTTAACATCTAAAATCGATTGACTGCTAGCAGCCTTTAAGGGAATTTACGTAAGTTTACAAAAAGTTGTCACTTTTTCTCACCGGCAGGGCGATGGGTTTGGGTTTTGATGGGGAAAGTCAAACTATTCAGAGTCAAGCAAACGAGCTTAAGGAACTAAAGATTGGTTTGCATACGAGAGACATATATCAATCGCAGGCCATCTTAAAATTGGAGTGCAGGGTGCTGACTCAGCCATTAACGTCAATTCAGATTTGACTTTTGGTTGCCCAACTCGATTACTAGGTGGGACTAAACCTGCATACTGGGTCGCTATTTTAGCGGACTTGACTTCGGAGGGTTTGGAGAATACAAGAGACGTGAAAAAACAACTTACTAATTAACTTCAATGCAAAAACTTAAGGATACCCTTCTGATCAATGCTTGCAATACTGGTCTAATTAGAGGTTTGAATCTTCAAATTATCGCCGTCCTCAACTCAATTGCTCCCAATATTCTTGTAGATTTTACAGACATTGAAGGTGTAGTTGCAGTTGGCGATAAAAATAATCCGTTCTTGCAGGCTGCTGCCAAGAATTCGCTAAAAATTGCCGTAACAGAACGCCGGAAAGCTGAAGGAAACGCCGTAAAACTAATCGTTAATTCGGCCTATCGTACTGTGGCACAACAGTACCTCCTAAATCTTCAGTTTGAACAAGTTGCCGATCGATGTGGCATTCAAGCGGTTGCGCCGCCAGGATTTAGCAACCATGAAAGCGGACTTGCACTAGATATTCAGGATCATATTGGCTGGGAACCTTTTCTTGAAAGACACAGCTATGTCTGGTTTGGTCCCGGAGATCGACCTCATTTCGACTTCCGCTTTTTTGCTGCGACGCGAGAGGATATCGGAACTTTGGGTATTCGTGCCTTTCAGATTCTTTGGAATAAATACAATCCTACCGACCAGATTCTGGTAGATGGGGATTTTGGCCCTCAAACGGCAGGGAGATTGAGAGAGTCACCGGCTGAAGGTTTTAACAATCCATTCCCAAGGGTACTAAGACTGGAAACACCACCCATGACAGGCGATGATGTCAGAAAAGTTCAGGAGTCTCTAGTTAGTAATAAACTGACCAAGATCGACATTCCCATTAATAGCATATTTGATTCGGTAACTGCAGCTGCGGTCAAGCAATTCCAAGAAGCAACTAAGCGTTTAGCAGTTGATAGTGCTGTTGGTTCGCAAACCCTAAAAGCACTAGGTCTTGTTTGAAAAGTAGCGGTAGGGCGAGCATTCCAGCCCGCTGGCTGAGTGCAGTCAACGCTTTAACCTAGAGAATCTTAACCAAATAGGAGCACTTTAATCATGCCATTTACCGCAAAAGTTGTAACAACAGCCGCATGGGGAGCCAGACCGCCAATATCGGGAAGATTTCCTTTTCCCAGGACTGCTCCCCGTTATGTCATCGTCCATCATACAGACAACCAAAACCCTCCTAACGATCCATCAAGAGGCACAAGTGAAGGAGCGATGCAGTTGGCACGAAACATTCAAAAATTTCACATGGATGTTAATGGTTGGTCGGACTCAGGACACAACTTCTTAAATACGACCGGAGGGTTTATTCTAGAAGCTCGGCATGGTTCCCTAGATGCTGTAAAACAAGGGTTTTCTATCCAATCAGCCCATGCAGCACAAGACCCAGGAAAATTAGCTAACGGCAATCAATCTCCTGGCATTGAAAATGAAGGCAATTTCATGACCTTTCAAATGGGTCAAAAGCAATGGCAGAGCCTTGTAGAACTTTGTGTCTCATTATGTGATTCTTGCAATATTAGTCCGCGTAATATTAAAGGACACAGAGATTTCAGCAATACTGATTGTCCGGGTGATTTGTTGTACAGTCAACTTCCCCGTTTGAGAAAACAAGTTGCCGATAAGCTAGGTCTGCAATTCACGCCAGAAGAGCTAGAAAATGATTCGCAAGTTGTGGATCTAAAGTTTGGCTCAACAGGTTCAGCCGTTATCAAACTACAACAGCGATTGCGCGATCGGGGATTTAATCCAGGAGCCGCTGATGGTGTATTTGGTGAAATTACAGAAGCGGCTGTAAAAGCTTTCCAGCGTTCTGTTGGACTTCTCGATGATGGAATAGTTGGGAGCAACACTCGAATGGAGTTAGGACTTAGTTAACCTTATTCCTGATTGTTTTAAATCACAGGCAAGGTGTACTTAAGTTATTAATGCCTTGCCTGTATTTAGCGTTATAGGGCATATACCAGTTGAATTAATAGTTGAATTGATCATGCAAGAAATACCAGAAGAAATTGAGGCGCAAATCAAAAGATGGCATCAGTCTGCCTATATATTACATTCCATTTATCTGTTTTTTGGAGTGATTTCAATCGTCTCATCTTTACTTGTTGCTACCTTTGTTGAAGAACTCGGAACTCATAGAACAAAAGTGCTTTCTGCAATTAGCGCAATTTCATTAGCTTTGATTAGCACAACAGATGTTAAACGAAAAGGTAATGGGTTTCGTCAAGCTCAAAGACACTTAAGAGCTGAATCAATGAGATTTCACGCTGGTAGTAGCTCACCGGAAAAATTAGTGGCTGCTTTCGCCGAAGCAGAAGCGATGATAGGAGACGTAAATTTTGACCCAAAAAAGTTATCTCAGGATTAGAAGATATGCTCACAACTGTCATAAAATCGCTCGTCACAGCTTTTGGAACAGCAATTGTTACTACTGATGATGAAAGCAGCCGCCGCGCTTGTAAAATCTGTTTTTGCCACTGCTCGAAATTCTGTATATTTGAGCTACCATCTATCTCAACGATCGCCCTTATTTGCTCCATCAGTTCGATCGCCCGTGGTAGGCTAAGCTGCTAGCTATTAGGATGGCTATCGCACTTCGTCACTTGTTCATATCCTCACAAAATCACCTGCAATGAAGGTTGCAAGTGCGATCGCCCTTTCCTCTACCTCGACAACTTACCAATTTACAAAGCGTTACAAAACCATGTCACGTTCTGGCGGGAAAATTACTGTTGTATCCGCAGATAATAAGTACGTAAAAATCCCTAGCTCACAATAGGGCGATCGTCCTACCTTTCTGATTCTTGCGAGTAAAAGGTATATTTACACTTTATTGTAGCTTACACAGGTAGATTCGAGCTATTCTAGAAACATACTTCATTCTCGATCGCATTATGGTTGCCTTACGCGATCGCCCATCACTGAGATATTGCACCATTCTTAATAAGCTTTTATGAACAGGCAAGATGCCTGTTCCACAAAGAGTGAATTTTCTTGTGGAACAGGCATCTTGCCTGTTCTTGAAAATGGTGTAAGATGTGAGATTTAAACAAACTGGCCCGTTGGAGTCGATCGCACGCGACGAATTCCAATCACCGACGGCATCGGCGATCGACGCCTGTCATTCTCAATATTACTCGGCCACAAACTGCCGCGAGACACACTCCGAGTCTGATTAAAAACCGCACCGTTCAAATCCAACATTTCAATTTGCCGACTCAGTACAGTACCATCATCGATCGGGCAATCTTCCCCCGGATGCTGCACCGCAAGCAAGAGGGTATCTCCCACAAAAGTCGGCCCCGTCATTTCGCACCGATTCGGGCCGTAAGCAAACGGAATTACTGTTCCTGCATTCGGCCCAGAAGTCGGAATATAAAAGAGCCAATTGTTGCCGAAAACTCCAGTAAAATCTGACACATTTCCAGTCTTTTTATGGTCGATCGTCGTTGGCTTTCCAGCCGCACCGACATCAAAACCGTTATGCGTGCTCGTAGACATATCAGTCACGCCCCAGACATTGCCTTGAGTGTCAAAAGCCAAATTGTCTACACTAGCAAATCCCGCGCCAGAGACTGAACCCGCTTCTCCACCTTGGGCCAAACGCTGCCAGCGGAAAGTCAAACCTGCACCGTCTGGACTGTCTTCAATTATTTTGTAAAGTCCTCCCGACTGCTGGGTGCTGTTGACTGCGCTACCGTATTTAGCAACAGTAAAAATGCGAGAATCTGGATAGCCGTCGCTTCCCGGTGCGGCATCAGTATAAGCAATGAAAACTTCTTTAGTAGTAGGATTAACTTCCAAATCTTCCGGCCGCGCCGTCGGAGTGCCACCAATCAAATTAGCAGCTAAGAAAGCATCAACTAAAACCGCGCCTTGGCTGCTGTAAAAATTAGCAAGAGTTTTATTGCTATAGCCAGGAAGTGCTGTTGCTTCATTGGTTGTATCTACTACAAAAGAACCGCCGTCTTCGGTTTGACCAGCAATTCCGGCGCGTTTGGGCAAGCGAGTAGCGGCATCTCTTTGAGCTTTGCCAAAACTTGCTAATTCCGCCTCGCCAACTTTAGAAGGACGCACCGGATTTGTCGGGGTATTTAATGTCAGTGGCAGCCATCTTCCCGTACCGTTGCGGTTATATTGGGCTACGTACAAAACGCCATCTTCAAACAATCGGCTGTTGTTTTTATCTGCGGGATTTGTGACAGTACCGTTGCTGACAAATTTCCAAGTGTGTCCGCCGCGCCGATCGTCCCCCATGTAGCCTATTAACTTGCGGCCTGCTTCAGCGCGAATCCCGACGTTTTCGTGGCGGAAACGACCCAACCATGTGTGCTTCCGGGGGCGGAAACTTGGATCTTGGGGATCAACTTCTACCATCCAGCCGTATTTTTCGCCGACTAAGCCGAATTCCTCACCGGTAGTACCCTTGGCGTAGCCGGTTTGGCCGCCGTTGGGTTTGACGTTTTCCTGAACCCCGACGAAGAATAGTTCGCTACCTTGGAAGTTTTCTTCAGCGGAGAGGATTGTGCCCCACGGGGTTGTGGCGCCGGAACAGTTGTAGGCTGTACCGATGATGCGGTTGCCGAGTCCGTCGGTGTTGACTTGCGCGAAGACTTGGGTGGCTGCGGGCCCCGTGCCGGTGAGGTACTCGTTATCCCCTTGTCTGGTTCCCCAGGAGGTGACATCTTTGTATTTGTCGGTACGCTGGCTGTTGATTCCGAGCCCTGAAAGTCCGTGAATGCGTCGGTTGAGGGGGTCGCCGGCGATCGCCTGAAATCTACCGTTAGACTGTTTGGTGATGCGGACGATCGAACCACCGAGATTGTACAGAAATTCGCCAAGGGTATCCCGATTCTTTACCGATAAGTCTATACCGAGGACAGCGCGATCGGTTGTGGGAAATGGTGCCAGATCAGACGGCGCTTCCGGCGCCACTTTCGACATCGGAAAGCCTACATACTCGTGGTTAACCCAAAGATAACCGTCGTCACTGCTGCCGCGAAGGCCTACGAAGCCGGTGTAGTCGTTGTTGTAGCCGAAATAGTCTGCCGGATTGGGGAAAACTCGATCGCCCCAGCGGACAATCACATAACGTTCGTATTCCGGCGGCACAACCACATCGTCAACAACGCTGTAACTCGTTAATCTAGTATCCTGCGAGGCAGCCATCACGATTCCCTGTCCCCCCGGCGCCATCGCCATGAAGCTGGGCAGTTCTCGATAAATCGGCAGCGGGTGGGGAAGTCTTACAGGAGTGAAAGATGTCGGAACAACAGCTTCAGCAGCGCTGGAATTGATGCTGAACAGTTTTTGAGTTAGCCCAGGAGCAAGCACAGTGGTAGCCGCACTGCTGCCGAAGAAAATTAGCAGTTGTCGGCGAGTTATTTTAGACATAAATTCCTTTTCAAACCAACATCTCTAATCTGATGATTCCGTATGAAACTCTATCACTTTTCAATTAAGGGAAGTTAACCTGAAGGTTAATTAAAAGTGGGAGATATTTAGGTTAACAACAAGTTAAATATTGTAATTGGCAATTGGTAATTGGGAATAGAGAGAGAGATTCAGGAAAAAATATCTATCCGTGTATCCGTGATTTCCGTGTCGTGCTGTTGGTTATTTGTTATTTGTTACCAATGCCCCATGCCCCATGCCCCATGCCCAATGCCCCATTACCAATATTTCAATCATCTCGAAAACCTGGATCATTTTCTCTGGAGGTTGATCGACTACGCGCAGGTACATTAATCACTTGCGAAAACCCAGAATTTGCGGGCGAAATATTGCCGTCTCTGAATCCCAGCAGCAATTGAGCATCGGCAAAATATCTAGTCCACTGTTCGATTCTCGCATCTTTTTGCCAGTCGTGGCGGGATACTCTCGATCGCAAAACTGGAACTCTTTGTCGGCTGCGATCGGCTGTAATGATGATTGTAACTTCTGTTAATGCCGGATTTTCTTGAAACTCGCGGGCGATCGACTCTTTCGCTAAATCTTCCGCCTGCTGCACTAAACTCGCAAAAGATGGACTGCCCTCCGAATCTAGCGTAAGGTAGCGCTCTTTTGTTTCAGCCAAACCTATTGATCTACTTGCTGTTAAGCTGATAATTGCTAGAATGACGGCCGACAATAAGCGTAGGTACAAATTCATTATTTTTGAAACTAAATACTAACACTTGTCAATGATACTTAATAAAATTTAACAGTAGGTTAATATTTGATTAAAATAATGTTTTGGGTCACCATGTTTCCCTAAAAAAGTGTCCTGTAGGATCAATTTACCACCAAAAATTAGGCTTTTAGAGGCGGGTTTTACTCGAAATATTTGTCGGTAGTAAAGGAGATCGATCAACCCGCCCCCGCGTTACTCTTCTTCCCTCTTCCTGCTTCCTGACATCCGTTACATCCGTTACATCCGTTACACAATCCGTTGCCGAACCTTCCTTCCTTATGAAATCAACAAAATGTGCGATCGCCCTTGGTAGCAACTTAGGCGACTCCCTAGCCACACTCTCTAGCGCGATCGCAACCCTCAACAACACCCCAGGAATAGCAGTAAAATCTCATTCAAGCTGGTATCAAACCGCCCCCGTTGGGCCGCCGCAACCCGATTACATCAACGCCTGTGCCATCCTAGAAGTTGCACTAGAACCAGAACAATTGCTAGCAGCTTTATTAGAAATTGAAATAAAATTTAATCGAATTCGCCGAGAAAAATGGGGGCCAAGAACCCTAGACCTAGATTTGCTGCTGTACGACAATTTAATCCTAGAAACTCCGACACTGACTCTACCTCATCCCCGGATGACCGAAAGAGCTTTTGTATTAGTACCTTTAGCAGAAATTGCCCCGGATTGGGTGCATCCGGTGACGAAAAGTGCGATCGCCCAACTGCTGCAAACCGCAGACTGTTCTGGAGTGGAAAAATTGCAAGTGTAAAAATTGAGTAAAATTCACGGATCGTACCAGTTTCAAAAAAAATGCAACCGTAGCTAAGCTGCCAACTGTGATAGTCATCAGTCATTCCCAATCTAAAATCTAAAATCTAAAATCTAAAATCCTATAAGATCGCCTATGATGTCTTAAATCGGTGCACTCAAACATTATTCGCTTCTCGCTTATGTCGATCGGTCAAGAACTACCCCAACTCCTCAAACAACGCCTATTTTACCAAGGGCGCAAATTCAACTTTGACGTAGCCACCCTCCGTCTTCCCAACGGTTCCGAAGGCGAGTGGGAATGTATTCGCCACCCAGGCGGAGCACTTGCAGTTCCCGTCACACCCGAAGGTAAACTCGTCTTGGTACGCCAATATCGCTTTGCCACAAAAGGGCGAATTTTAGAATTTCCCGCTGGTACGGTAGAAATCAATGAAAATCCCGCCGAAACTATCAAACGCGAAATCGAAGAAGAAACCGGATATCGCGCTGGAAAATGGCAGAAATTAGGGCAATTTTTTCTCGCCCCCGGTTATTCCGACGAAATCATTTATGCTTTCTTAGCCCAAGATTTGGAAAAACTGGAAAAGCCGCCAGCACAAGACGATGACGAAGACATGGAGACAGTTTTATTCACCCCGGAAGAATTAGAAAAAGCTATCTTAGCTGGGGAACCCATTGATTCAAAATCAATTTCTAGCTTTTTATTGGCCCGTCCATTTTTGACTTAAATAGGACTGACGGAAGAAACCCGGTTTCTGAGAAAAATCGTGCGTAAAACCGATAAATCTTAACTTAGAAACCGGGTTTTTGAACCCGCGTGTGTCCAGGACTGTAAAATCTAAAATCTAAAATCTAAAATCTAAAATCGAATGTCCGATATATCCAATCTAATTTTATTTTGGCACCGCCGCGACTTGCGTATTTCTGACAACATCGGACTGGCAGCAGCGCGCCACCAAAGCCCGAAAGTAGTCGGAATTTTTTGTCTCGATCGCAATATCATAAATCGGGATGACGTAGCGCCAGCTAGAGTCACATACATGATCGGCTGCTTGCAAAAACTCTCCTCGCGTTATAGGGAAGCAGGCAGCCAATTGCTGATAATTCAAGATGACCCGATCCTAGGAATACCGAGATTAGCAACAGCTATAAATGCTCAAGCAGTATTTTGGAACTGGGATGTAGAACCCTACGCCAAACAGCGCGATCAGTCCGTATCAAACGCCCTCCAACAAGCAGGAATTCAAGTTCACAATTTCTGGGATCAACTCCTGCACGCCCCAGATGAAATTCGCAGCGGTACAGGGACTCCCTACACAGTTTATACACCATTTTGGAAAAAATGGAACAGTAAACCCAAAGCCCAACCAGTAGAGACACTGCCGATAACTTATCTGGAATTAATGACCGGCTTAACCGCCGAAGAACAAGCAACCGCTAACCAAGCAGGTGCAATGGAAACAGTGCCAACAGCGTTGAATTTGGGATTTATTTGGGAAAATCCATTAGTAATAGAACCCGGAGAAGATGCAGCGCAACAAAAATTAGAAGAATTTTGCGATCGGGCAATTTACCAATATCAAGAACAGCGCAATTTCCCCGCCATTAACGGCACATCCCAACTCAGCGCAGCCCTCAAATTTGGTGCAATTGGCATCCGCACTGTTTGGCAAGCTACCCAGATAGTAATGGACACTTGCCGCAGCGAAGAAGCGTGCACAAGCATCCGCACTTGGCAACAGGAAATAGCGTGGCGGGAATTTTACCAACACGCCATGTATAACTTCCCAGAATTAGCAGACGGCCCCTACCGTCAAGCATTCAAAGACTTTCCTTGGGAGAACGATGAAAAGCTCTTTCAAGCTTGGTGTAAAGGCAAAACTGGCTATCCTATTATCGATGCAGCAATGCGGCAGTTAAATCAGACAGCTTGGATGCACAATCGCTGCCGCATGATAGTCGCCAGTTTCCTCACCAAAGATTTAATTATTAACTGGCAGTGGGGTGAAAAATACTTCATGCAAAAATTGATAGATGCCGACCTTTCTGCTAACAACGGCGGCTGGCAGTGGAGTGCATCAAGCGGCATGGACCCGAAACCTTTGCGAATATTCAATCCGGCGAGTCAAGCTCAAAAATTCGACCCGGAGGGGGAATATATTCGGCACTGGGTTCCCGAATTGCGCCGCGTTGATACTAAAGTTTTGCTAACAGGAAATCTTTCACCTTTAGAACGCCGACTTCTTCATTATCCCTCTCCGATCGTAGATCACAACCAGCAGCAGCGCAAGTTTAAGGAACTTTATAACCAGCAAAAAAACGCAGATTAGACTTCTCGATTTTTGGCGACATTTACCAGTAAATTAAGTTGAGGTAGCGCCGTGTTCCCACTCAAATTAAAAGATTGTATCAGTTATAATAAACTTAAATAAATCGGAGGTTGAAATGGTAACTCTGCAATTAAGGCAAATCAGTGTACCCCCAGGACATAGAGTGCTGTTCCATGATGTCAACTGGCAGGAATTTGAAGCAATTTTAGAAGAGTTGGGAGAAAACCGTGCCTCTAGAATAGCTTACAGTCAAGGAACTTTGGAGATTAGGATGCCACTACCAGAACACGAGAAAGCTAAAATCATTATTGGCTATTTAGTGAAAATTTTGTTTGAGGAACTAGAAATCGAATTTGAACCATTTGGTTCGACTACTTTCAAGCGAAAAGGTATGTTACAAGGAATTGAACCTGATGAATGTTTTTACATTCAGAATTATGCTCTAATGATTGGGAAAAAGCGGATCGACTTAACTGTCGATCCGCCGCCTGACTTAGCAATTGAAGTCGATATAACTTCCCAAACTCAACTTGATGCTTACGAAGCTTTGGGAGTACCTGAAATCTGGCGCTATGAAAATAAGAAGCTTCAGATTAATGTGCTTCAAGATGGGAAATATGTTGAATCGGAAATTAGTCCGATTTTTCCCAATCTGCCAATTCTTGAAGCTATTTCTCAATATTGCGAACAAAGCCAAACAGTGGGTACGAGTCAAACTCTCAGATTGTTTCGCAAGTGGGTTAGAGAACAAATCAGGCTTCGATCACTGAAGTCCTCACTACAAAGCTGACTGTTTCCCAATGCCCAATTACCGATACAGACAAGTTATCATAAACTTAAATAAATCGGAGGTTGAAATGGTAACGCTGCAATTAAGACAAATCATTGTACCACCTGGACATAGAGTGCTGTTAGATGATGTCAACTGGCAGGAATTTGAAGCAATTTTAGAAGAGTTGGGAGAACACCGTGGCTCTAGAATAGCTTACAGTCAAGGAACTTTGGAGATTAGGATGCCACTACCAGAACATGAATTCAATAAGGAAATCATTGGCGATATGGTGAAAATATTACTCGAAGAACTTGAAATTGATCGAGAATGTTTTGGTTCGACGACTTTTAAACGAAAAAGTATGTTACAAGGAATTGAACCTGACAACTGCTTTTACATTCAGAATCACGCTCTAATGATTGGGAAAAAGCGGATCGACTTAACTGTCGATCCGCCGCCTGACTTAGCAATTGAAGTCGATATAACTTCCCAAACTCAACTCGATGCTTACGAAGCTTTGGGAGTACCTGAAATCTGGCGCTATGAAAATAAAAAGCTTCAGATTAATGTGCTTCAAGATGGGAAATATGTTGAAGCAGAAATGAGTCCGACTTTTCCCAATCTGCCAATTCTTGAAGCTATTTCTCAATATTGCGAACAAAGCCAAACAGTGGGTACGAGTCAAACTCTCAGATTGTTTCGCAAGTGGGTTAAAGACCAAATACAAAATTGATATGAAATCCCTATTCCCCGCACTGGCTGTCACAACTCCGGCTTATTTACGATCGCCAAAAAGCCATTTTCTCACAGCCATCCTCCTAATTCCGTTGTATTTTTAATTTCGCTTTTGGGAAATAGAGAGAGAGTAAGGGTGTTGACCTTGAGCTCGATCGCCCACAAAAATAACATAAGTCCCCTTGTCCCCATAACCGGAAAATTCTACATTCCCCGCAGCAGCATTCGCCGGCAGCACGCAGAAACGCCCCCTCGGCCCCTGAATCATCAAACTCGGAGCTCCAGCGGTTTGTACTGCAATCCGCCAGTAAGGCAAATCCTGCGTTACTTCGATGACGTGGTTCGGTGCTTGGGAGACAAAACCGCAGTCGCCGCTATTGTTCGGGCCGCCGGAAACTCCAGAAACTCCCAGCGGTTCGGGAAATCCCGGAGCAATTTGTAGCGGTTGGCTCCGAAGGGCACCGGCATCCGCTAAAATCATTGCCAAGGCTAGGGTCACGATCGGGCTAAACCACAGTTTGCCGCGATCGCCCGGATAATGGATCTTCATGTTTCCTCACACAATGGCATTTGGTTCTAGTTCTTTGACGGTAGAGGATAATGGCGGTTCCAAACACATTAATCTAAACTAACTTCCGAATTTTTTTATGAATCCTCAAAATAACTTCAATTGGCAGCAAGCGTTGGGAGAACTAAAAGCTAAAGTAGAACGATCGCCGCTCATCAAACAAAATTCAGACAGCTATCAAGCCGTCGGAACCTTATACAATCAATTACTCGACAAGTTTCAAAGACTCCCCAAACCGGGACAGGTGGCAGCCTTTGCCGTCGGAGCGATAATTGTCCTGACAGTCTTCAATAGCATCGTAAAGCTAATTTCCGCCCTGATGACTCTTGCCGTTCTCGGAGTGCTAATCTACATAGCGTTTGACACTCACCGACCGTCCTAAAGGCGAGGTGATTCTTGGCTCCACGACTGACCTTACTACTCACTATCCTTACGGCAATACTTAAACCTTTCAACCGTGGAATACCACCAATTGACGAGCTTAACTTAGTTAATCCCAGAGGGTCTATCTCCCCAAGCGTACTAGGATATGAACCTAGAGTTCAGGCGTGCCCCGCCTTACTTCAGTAGTCAACAAAGTATTTGGTTCTCTGGTATTGGGATATTATTTTTTTTATCCCTAGCTGTTTTAAGAGTTTTCGCCGCTCTTTGCCCCTAAATTTATGCCTGAAAGTGTGTCTCAACTGTTTCACGATGGCAATGGAGTTTCACCCTGACAACTTAATTATAACCTGGTTTGGGGTTGCTTTGCCAAGCGTAAATTCACGCTCATCCAATAGAAAGCCGTCAAGCCAAGGACGGGGTTTTAAACCCAAATTTCTGATAAATTGGCAATATCTCCTGATTCCTCCAACTAACGACTAACAATAGGAAATTATAAATATGGCTAACCCCACCGCGCCCAGCGGCATCAATCAACCCGATCCGTCTTGGCAAACACAATCCAAGCAAATGCCACTGCTGGTTCGCAGGTGCGGCGCTTGGGCAGTGGAAATTTCGTTAATTGCGGCCAGCGCCCTCGTTCCCTTCAGTATCGGGGCATTGGTCAACCAGGAATCTCAAACCGTGCCGCTCAATTCCTCAGTAGCAGCAGCATCCGAAACCGTCGCCCGTACTTTGGGCATACCCGTGCGCGATCGCAGCCCCAGAGTCGCACCCCTAACTAATCTATTTTGGTCAGGGGCACTGCTGGCACCGGCAGTTTTAGCGGGGTGGCAACTGTTTTTGCTCGCCAGAACCGGTCAAACTATCCCCAAACGCTGGTTCGGCGTCAAAGTTGTCACAGCGTCGGGTATTCCTCCGGGTTTTGGGCCAGTGCTAATTCGCGAAAGTTTGGGGCGCTGGGGAGTGCCTCTGGGCGTCGCTTACGGCATTTGGCGCTTGAGCGGTGCGTTTCCTGATTTGCTGATTTTAGGGGGGTTGAGCGGCTTGGCAGTGCTCGCAGACGGCGCTTTTGCATTGCGCTACAAACGCCAATCCGGACACGATCGCCTCGCGAATACTTTGGTCGTCAATGCTCGATCGAATCAACTGTCTGCCGATCCTGTCCCGACTCAAGATTGGACTGAGGAAGACGCGCAGATTGCGGCTTTGGTTGTGACTCCACAAAGCAGCCTGAAAGCAAATGCCAGTTTGTGGAATTGGATGCGCCAACACCCAGGCACAACTTTGGTGATAGTTACCGTCGGTAGCGCGGGATTGATTTTAACTTTGTTTGTCGGCACTCTCATCTACACTCAAAGTCAAGCAAATATGCGGGATTCCCGGCAGCGGAACGACGAATTATTTGTAGCTTTAGTCAGCAAATTGTCTCCCACATCGGCTAGCGGGGCATCGGGCAGGCGATCGGCCATTTTGGCTTTGGGGGCGGTGGAAGACTCCCGCGCCGTACCGCTGCTAGCGGATTTGCTAGCTCAAGAAGACAACCGCGCCATGTTGGACGCGATCCAGCAAGCTTTAGTCAGTAGCGGGCCGAAAGCTTTGCCTGACTTGCAGCGGTTGAATCAAGCCCTCAGCAACGACCTAGAATCCCTGCGCTTTGGCGGCAAGGCCCCGGAACGCGAGTTAGCGGCCGCCCGCCAGCGAACAGTACAAAGGGCGATCGGCAAAATTCTCACAGTGTATAGCAGCCAACTCAACGGTGTCGATCTCAGCCGCACCGATTTAGCTCAAAGTCCTGCCGGCCCGTCTCAGTTTACTTTAGTTTTAAACAAAGTTGACTTGTCGGGAATTAAGTTGAGAAATGCCAATTTAACCAATGCCAGCTTGCAGGGAACTCGCTTTTACGGCACCGGCGAAGACAGGCGTCCGGGTACATTTGACGATTGGATTTCAGACTTGAGCGGCGCTAATTTGGAAGGAGTAAATTTGGTCGGGGCGTCTTTGAACAGTGCTGTAATGAACCGCACTACTTTTGTGCGCGCTGTCATGAACAAAGCTAATTTGTCAAACGGCAATTTGAATGCCGCTAATTTCAGCAGTGCTATTTTAATTGGAGCAAATTTACAGGAAGCACTGTTAAAAAATGCAAGTTTTACCGGGGCAGATATAGGAAGCGCGAATTTGTCGCGAGCGGATTTGTCAGGCGCGCGTTTGGCCAAAGTGAAGGCTCAAGGCGCTCAGTTGTCCTTGACAAATTTGTCTAAATCGGAATGGCAAGGTGCTGATTTGTCCGGTGCTGATTTGAGCGGCGCCAACTTACAAAAGGCCGATTTGACTTCGACTAAACTCGCCAACGTGAATTTAAAAGATGCTCAGTTGCAAGATGCGAATTTTCGGAATGCAGAGGTGAGTTCGGTTGATTTTAGAGGCGCGAATTTAGCGGGAGCGGATTTTAAAGGCGCTGTGTTTCTGGGGAAGGCAGCTTCGGATCAATTTATTCAAAATCCGACTGGCAGTAAATCCGGTCGATTCCTAGGAGTTGATTTTGCGGAGGCTAAGAATTTAGATAAAAGTCAAATTGCTTACATTTGTTTGCAGGGGGGGATTCATCCGAAGTGCCCGCAGAAGAAGTAAGGATTGGTTGTTAGCGAGTAGGCTAATACAGTTGAGCATTTAAATTGTATATTCAGGGCGGGTGGGACACCCCAAAAAAGTTTGATTATTTCTTGACATACAATTTAAATGCCACAACAGCTTAGTCAACAATCAATAATCATGAGGACTGCAACCGGAATTGATATTACGCAATAGCATCCGAAGTGACAAGATTCTCGAATTGCGCCAATAGCATTGCATCACCATTATTTGGGACTCCAAAAATTCTAGGTAACTGACCTGTTTCAACGAGAACTTGTCTCACTTCTCGGTTAGATACATCGGCTAGATTTTTGTTATTTAGAATGGCATTAACCGCAGCGATACCTACACCTTGACCAACGGCGGCGTTGAATTCCACAATTCTGCCAACAGAACAAGCCAACCCTTCAAATCCAGAACACGGACTGACCACTGCCAGGTTAGGAACGTTTTTAATTAATGCGTGGCGGATGCCAACATTAAAGATAGGCTGTTTAAAACTCAGACTTTTAAACCATCCTAGATTATTTGCTTTATCGCCAATACCCTGGATGCATCCCCGTACATCAAAATGATAGCTAAATGTTGCCAGTGCCTCATTAGCTGGTACGCCACCTAACAGCATTTGTGCGCCAGTTAAAGGTTCTACCACTCCTGTCACATTGCCAGCGTGTCTGATATAAAGTTCTGAGGCATAAGTAACAGAAGTAGCCCCCAAACTCTTTAGCCAAGTTGTAATAAATAACATCTCTCTTTGCATCTTAGCCGTGGGTTTGCTCCCGCTTCTCGCTAAGGCTTCCGCTTCGCTGGCGGTGACTGCAAATAAAAGCGCATTCCACGAAAGTCTGTCATTTGGAAGTATTGCTATATTTCCCTCATCTAAAATTACGCCAGTTTCAGAAAAAGATAGTTTTCTTCCTCTAAAGGAGTGGTAAGGAATGAAAAATAAATAACTTAATGAATTACTCAGGTTGGGGTACGGCTCGATAATTCCATTTGGGCAAATATTCGTCAAAAACAATTTGCATAGTATTTTTGAAATTATCAGCCACCTTTCGACCCGTTTGATAAACTTTATTAAGGATATTTACAGCTACAGATAGTCCCGTTTTAGTCTGAGTTTTTTCTACGAGAACTTTCACTAATTCTAAACTTGTAAAAATTACTCCTTGACAAGCCCTGGTAATATGAGG
>NZ_JAUBTK010000039.1:57598-65220 GCF_036702455.1 Microcoleus sp. D2_18a_D3 | reverse complement strand
TGTTGACTGTTGACTGTTGACTGTTGACTGTTGACTGTTGACTGTTGACTGTTGACTGTTGACTGTTGACTGTTAACTGTTGACTGTTGACTGTTGACTGTTGACTGTTTGGACATTTTAACAATACCGATGCAACCCGAAACGAGATGATTCGGACTTGTGTGATGTTAAATCAGGTAATTTTAGGTGCGCTCTAGGTTAATATTTCTTGAGTATAGCAATTTTTCATGATTGGCGATCGTTTTTTTTTTACGAACCGCGAAGACGCAAAGGACACGAAGGAAGAGAGAAGAGGAAAGGAGAAGAAGAGAATAGAAATTATTCATAATTTGTGCGAAAATTGCTTTGTAAATTTTCCCCATGCCCAATGCCCAATGCCCAATTTTCCAAAAAATGAATCTTCCGAAACAAGCACCTAATTGGTCGATCGCTCTAGTGTTAATTATTGGGGTTTTAGCCGTCTCAACTTCCTCAATCTTAATTCGGCTGGCTAACTTTTCAGCAGGGGCGGGCGGTTTGGGTTTCAGTCTGGTACTCGCGGCCTCTCGTCTGACTTTATCTGCTTTAATTCTGCTTCCGGCTTGGCGGAAAATTCAGTGGAACGCCCTGCAATCGGGAACTCGGCGCTATGCTGTTGCTGCGGGTTTGTGTCTCGCGCTGCATTTTGCTCTCTGGATTACCTCACTTTCTTATACTTCGATCGCCGCCTCGACTGCCCTCGTCACCACTAATCCTGTCTGGGTAGCGCTGTTGTCGCGCTTCTGGTTCGGGGAAAAACTCAGCAAAATGTCGATCGCTGGCATTACTATAGCCCTGACTGGGGGAATGGCGATCGCTGTGGGAAGTGCGGGCGCAGCCCATGCTGGCAGCAGCCAACTGCTTGGCGATTTCCTGGCTCTGGCTGGTTCCTGGGCTGTCAGCTTGTATTTGCTGCTGGGCCGGGAAGCTCAGCGGCGGGGACTGGGAATTGGTGGCTATATCGCGATCGCCTATACTGTTGCTGCGATCGTCCTGCTGCCTCTCCCCTTCGCCTTCGGCACTACTTATACTAATTACCCCGACATTGTATATTTTTATATTTTGTTGACGGCCGCTTTGCCTCAGTTAGTCGGCCACACCATTTTGAACTGGGCCGTAGTGCAGATTTCCCCAACTCTGGTAACTCTTGCTATCTTGTTTGAACCGGTTGGGGCGAGTTGGTTAGGTTATTTGCTGTTTGGGGAAATGCCAGCGCCGCCGGTACTCGCAGGTGCTGCGGTGCTGCTGTTGGGGGTAGCAACCGCTACCGTCGGAGAAAAAAAAATTACTGTCAACACTTAAGAGTTAACAGTTTTCGACATTGCCACTACAGTTGCCGTGAGTCAGAATAAAACAGATGAGCGCTTAAAAACCCCAATAACTCATCAGTGAAATATCGATTCAAAACTATCAAAGGTCTGAGTTATGACTAATAATACTCGGCTTCCTTTAGGAGAATAAAATTATGCTGCCAGAACAACTACAGCGGATCATCGGCTACTTTATCGAAGAAGCCACAGAACAGATCCAAATTATCGAACAAGGCTTGCAAGATCTGCAAAACACCGTGGCAGCTCCCCAAAGAATACACCAGCTCATCCGAGCCTCGCACTCGATTAAAGGGAGAGCAGCTATGCTCGGATTTAGCAGCATTCAGCGCATTGCTCATCGGTTGGAGGATTATTTAAAGCTGCTGAGAGAATGTCCGATCGCCATTGATAGCAGGCTACAATCGCTCTTAACCGAAGTTTTTGATATTTTAGTAGCCCTCGTGTCCAAGGTTTCTAAGGGTTTTGGGCTCAACCACGAAGACGCAAGCCAAATGCTCTCCCTCGCCGAACCGGTTTTTGACGAACTCGACGCTTACCTGAGATTGCGAATTCCCACTCGCCTGACTGTGAGAGCTACTACGGACGAACATATTCACGTTTTCTCCGGTTACTGCACCTCCCTGAGCGAATTTTCCTCGGCTATCGCTTCGCGCGTCGGTTTGCTCGGAGGCACTATTACCCGCCACGATCAGGATAGCCAGGGCATACGCCTTTGTGTTGACATTTACCTGCCGCCTTACACCAGGATCGAAAACATCCGCCAAGGTGTCGAACTATCCGGCGCTATTATCGGCAATGTTCAGACGCAGCGCGACTTTTCGATGCTGGCGACTGCGGATTATCCGGTTTACCAAAGTGCGATCGAACCTCCCGCAATTTGCATCGGATGCCGCTACTATTACGGCAGAAGCGATGGCGGCTACCTGCTCAACTGCACGATCCATCCCCGCGGCCCGGAAACAGAAGATTGTCGCGATCGCGAACCGGAATAACCGCTGAAAACTCAGCCCTCGGAAGCACGATGGGCCACCCGAAAAACTATTCAGAAACCAATATTTTCCATGAAACTTTTCACATTACCCCCTGCCAAATTCTTTTTGAGTTGCTAGATAACTAGATCTTTCTCTCTTAGACAACTAAATCCTTCTTCCTTTTGAAAGCTCCCCTAACAACTGATACCGCAACTCGAATTAATTGCATCATGCTTGCAGGATGAGCGATCGCCCAGACATTGATTGTCAGACAAGTAATTGCCATAACTAGCAAGATGTATGTCGGAGGCATTACTACCCCGATCGCGAACCAGGTAAAAACGTGAAATATCATTGCTGTAGCCCAAAGGCTGGCCACAACCACAGACGCCCAAACTTGTATTCGAGGTCGGTTTAGTGCTGTCAAAATCACTGTCTGCAATGTAGTCAGCAAGTTTGCCGGAACTAAAAAGGCACAGATAGCTATGCAGTAGGTATAAGAAAACTCGGTAACTGTATTGAAGTCGATCATCAGTCTAATTGTCGGGCCTGTTGGGTATACTTAAAGAGCTTAGCGTGACTTGACTTTCAGATCTTGTCACCCTTACCTTAACTTAATATTTCCGTAAGTAGGCCGCTCTGGAGACGCATTTCTCTCCCCCTTTTTCAGGGGGCAAAATTTTACCACAAATATTAAAGTTTGGGGAAATTATTAAACATACTTGAAGAATGGCAAAAATTGCTGTGATAATTAACATCGGGAAGCGATAGTATAGAAGAGCCAAGTCGGTAAAATTTCTAGAAGGCTGAGGCGGGTTGAACAGCAACACATACGGCAGGCTGATTTTCGACTCAATCATTTTTGATTCGCAGATTCTCGGAGGATGGATTCTCAGCGTCCGTCCGGGGATCGAGCCGTTATGCGATCGAACAATATGAGATTATTATGGAAAAGCTAATTTGCTCTCAAATCTCAAATCAATAGAATCCTCTCCAAATTTTACAGCGGAAGACAAAGCAAATGGATCAACAAATCACAATTCCCGCACTCGAAGAAGTTGACTTGACAAACTGCGACAGAGAACCCATTCACATATCGGGGCACATTCAGCCACACGGGGTGCTACTTGTTGTACGAGAACCTGAACTAGAAATAGTCCAAGTCAGCGAAAATACGCAAGATTTGTTAGGAATTGATGCAGAAAGTGCGATCGGTAAAAATTTGAGCTTATTATTCAATCGAGTTCAATTAAAAAAACTCAAGCTTTGTTTGCTTAATGAAAACTTAAAAACCGTTAATCCCATTAAACTCACTGTTGTCAAAAACGCAGGTAAATATTTAGAATTTGACTGCATACTTCACCGAGGAGAAGAAGTATTGATGGTCGAATTAGAATTAGCCACCAACCCAGAAAATCTTTCTGTTTTTAGCTTTTATCATTCAGTGAGAGCCACTGTCAGCAAAATTCAAAGCGCCCAAACTCTCAAAGAATTATCTCAAATAACTGTAGAAGAAGTCAGAAAAATATCTGGTTTTGATCGAGTTATGCTCTATCAATTTGACCACGAAGGCAACGGCGCTGTGATCGCTGAAGACAAAGCAGAAAATCTAAGTCCTTTCTTGGGATTAAACTACCCTAGTTCAGATATTCCCAAACAAGCCAGACAACTGTATGCGTTAAATTGGCTGAGGTTAATCCCAGATATTAATTATCAACCCGTCCCCCTTGTTTCGGGAAACAATGCTGTTACCACCCACCCCCTAGACCTGAGTTTCAGCGTGTTGAGAAGCGTTTCTCCCATTCACATAGAATACCTGCAAAATATGGGCGTTGCAGCTTCGATGTCAATCTCGTTAATCAAAGACAAAAAACTGTGGGGATTGATTGCTTGCCACAACTATACACCAAAATACCTCAACTATGAATTGCGCGCAGCCTGCGAATTTATCGGGCAAGTAATGTCCTTAGAACTGCAATCAAAAGAAGGAAACGAAGACTACGACTACAAACTACACTTAAAATCGATTCAAACCAAGATTTTTGAAGACATATCCACGTCCGACAACTTGTCACAAGTGTTAGTTAAATGTCAGCATAACTTGCTAGAAGCAGTCAACGCCCAGGGAGCCGCAATAGTATTTGGAGACAATTGCTATCGAGTCGGGCAAACACCTCAAGGAGAATCCCTCAAATACTTAACTCAGTGGGTGCAAAAGCATTTAAATAAAGAAATTTTTTATACAGACTCGCTCACCCAATGCTATCCAGAAGCTGAGGAATTTAAAGACACGGCCAGCGGGTGTTTGGCTATAGCAATATCGCCGACTCAGAAAATATACGTTTTGTGGTTTCGCCCGGAAGTAATTAAGACCGTAAATTGGGCGGGCAACCCCAACAAACCAGTTGAAACCGATGAAGATGGCAACCCTCGACTGTCTCCTAGGAAATCCTTCGAGCTGTGGAAAGAAAATGTGAGGTACAAATCGTTGCCTTGGAAACAATGCGAAATAGACGCTGCATTGGAACTGAAAAAAGCAATGATTAATATAGTGCTTTGCCAAGTCGATAAACTCGAAAAATTAAATACAGCACTAGAAGCATCAGTCGCCAGAGAACGGGAAAAGACTGCTAATTTAAAAACAGCGATGTCCGAGCTTAAGCGGGCGCAAACTCAATTGGTGCAAAGCGAAAGGATGTCAAGTTTGGGACAGTTGGTGGCGGCGGTAGCTTATGAAGTCACTAACCCGATTAACTTCATCTACGGCAATCTTAGCTATGCTAACGAATACAGTCAAAAAATGATCAATTTATTGCAGCTTTACGACCAGAACTATCCCTCGCCTTCGCCCGAAATTCAAGCACAAATAGAAGCAGTTGAATTAGAGTTTATAGTTGAAGACTTACCGAAGTTGCTGGGTTCAATGAAAGTAGGAGCTAACCGCATCCGCGAGATAGTTCAGTCGCTGCGAAATTTCTCTAGAATTGACGAAGCAGAGATTAAACCAGTTGACATTCACGACGGATTGGACAGCGCTTTATTGATTTTGAGCAACCGACTCAAACCGAAGCCCGATCGCCCAGCAATTCATCTCATCAAAGAATATGGCTCTCTGCCTTTGGTTGAGTGTTACGCAGTTCAAATCAACCAAGTATTTATGAATGTACTGACAAATGCAATTGATGCTCTCGAAGATGCTTTTGTCAACAATAATTTATCGTCGCACTGCGGGGACGAAGAAGAGCCAGTCACGTGCGGACAAATTCGGATTGTGACTGAAATCTGTCCGGGAGAAAAAGCCGTAGCAGTTCGGATCAAGGACAACGGTTGGGGCATGGAAGAAAAAGTTCGCCAGAAAATTTTTGAGCCTTTTTTTACCACAAAACAGGTGGGCAAAGGTGCGGGGATAGGTTTGGCGATTAGCCACGAAATTGCGGTGGAACAACACGGCGGCAAATTGAGCTGCATTTCAGCCCCCGGAGAGGGAACCGAGTTGATTATTGAGATTCCCTTGAGCCAAACTCATCCCACACCCATTGTCAAGTGAAAAAAAGTCCGCGCAGGGGTTCCCGAAGGGTAGGCTAGGAAATCGCCCAAATTCACAAATCGAAAATTCGATTAAAATACAAAAGCAGCTAAGTAGATTTGAGCCAATTCACAGGAAGCTAATATGACTGAAAAAAAAACCGCCCAATGGGATGCCGGCCGGTTTCTCAAAACCTTGGCTTATTTCGGCGTCATTCCCTTCATTGGCAGCATTAGCTGGCTGCAACAACTCTTTGGAAGCAGCAGCAAAACTAAAAAAGACCAACCCAAACTGATACTGGTAGCCGGTGCCACCGGCGGCGTCGGGAAGCGAGTTGTCAAGCGGCTACAACAGCGGGGATATAAAGTACGCTGCCTCGTCAGAGATGCTAAAAGAGCAACAGAAATTCTCGGCCAAAATGTCGAATTAGTCGAAGGAGATATCACTCTGCCAGAGACGCTAACACCGCTAGTAACCGAGGGTGTGGAAGCAGTTATCTGCTGCACCGGCACCAAAGTTCAACCAGTAGAAGGAGATACGCCCACCAGAGAAAAATACTATCAAGGCATCAAATTTTATATGCCGGAAGTTGTGGATGTTCCCGAAATAGTCGAATACAAAGGCCTTAATAATTTAGTCCAAGCTGTTCGCCGCCAGCTAATTCAACCAGGCGACAAAACAATTTTTGACTTCACAAAACCCAGCCAAGATTTAAAAGAAACTTGGGGTGCCCTGGACGACATCGTGATGGGCGGCACTAGCGAAAGTTCGATCCGGCTGACAGACAATACAGCTATATTCACAGGCAATGTTTCTACTGCCAACTCGGGCGGTTTTGCTTCGGTACGTACCCGCAACTTTGATCCTCCGCTCAATCTCACAGGGTTTAGCGGCCTCCACCTGCGCGTCAAAGGAGACGGCAAGCGCTACAAATTGATTGTTCGCAACGAAGCTAAATGGGATGGAATTGGCTATTGCTATTCGTTTGATACTGTTTACAATACCTGGATTACTATCACCGTTCCTTTTGATGAGTTAATTCCAGTATTCCGCGCGAAAACTGTTAAGGATGGCTCTAAATTTGATGGCAGCAGTATTTTTTCTTTTCAGTTAATGTTGAGCAAGTTTGAATATGACGGCGCGCTCAACCCGAAATTTACACCGGGTATTTTTCAACTGGAGTTAGAATCTATTAAAGCTTATGGGGGACAGACTTGGCCGCGATTTGTGATGGTGAGTTCGGCAGGAGTTACCCGCCCGGGCCGCCCTGGAATTAACTTGGAAGAAGAACCGCCGGCAGTCAGGATGAATGATATGTTGGGGGGGATTTTGACTTGGAAGTTGAAAGGGGAAGATTGTGTGCGATCGAGCGGCATACCTTATACTATTGTCAGACCCTGCGCTTTGACTGAAGAACCGGGAGGCAAAGCTTTAATATTTGAGCAAGGAGACAATATTAGGGGCAAAGTCAGTCGGGAAGATATTGCAGAATTGTGCGTGGAGGCTTTGGAACAACCGCAAGCTTGCAACGTTACTTTTGAGGTGAAAGAGGGGGAAAATGCCAGTTCTCCAGGAGACTGGCAGGGTTTGTTTTCGGGAGTTAAATAATTATTATTTGTAGGGTCGAAGTCTAGATCCCCCCTAACCCCCCTTAATAAGGGGGGGACAAGAAATATTTTCAAGGACTCAGCGCAGGTGCGCCGAATAGCACCCTACAAATGCGAGTTTTATAACTGGTTCCCAGGCTATGCCTGGGAACCAATGTCCAGAGGCTCT
>NZ_JAUBTK010000039.1:0-57498 GCF_036702455.1 Microcoleus sp. D2_18a_D3 | reverse complement strand
GCCTCGCTTGTTAGTAGGAAAATTGGAGGCAGAGCCTCCGGATATGCGTTACCAGGCAGAGCCTGTTAACGAGTAAAATGCGAGTTTTATAACTGGTTCCCAGGCTATGCCTGGGAATCAATGTCCAGAGGCTCTGCCTCGCTTGTTAGTAGGAAAATTGGAGGCAGAGCCTCCGGATATGCGTTACCAGGCAGAGCCTGTTAACGAGTAAACGAGTAAAATTACCAATTACCAATTACTATGTCTGTGACTTTTTCCCGACGCTATTTCACGCCTTATTTGTTTTTGCTGCCGGCTTTATTTATTTTGAGTTTGACTGTTTTGTGGCCGGCGGTGCAAGCTTTTTATTTGAGTTTTACCAACTACGAATATGATTTAACTCAAATGCCGCAGTGGGTGGGTTTAAAGAATTTTAACAGGTTGTGGGGCGATCGCACGTTCTGGCAAACTTTGACGAATACGCTGCTCTATCTCACCTGCGTTGTGCCTGTATTGGTTGTTCTACCGTTGGGAATGGCGATTTTGTGCAACCAAAAACTTAAGGGGATGAACTGGTTTCGAGCCGCATACTACACGCCGGCGGTGATTTCAATGGTTGTCGCCGGGATTGCTTGGAAGTGGCTGTTTGCTGAGACTGGACTGCTAAATCAGTTGGGGGAATTGTTGGGTTTACCTCCTGTTTCTTGGCTGGCTAATCCGAAGTTAGCAATCTTTAGCGTCATGGCAGTTACTATCTGGAAAGGATTGGGCTATTACATGGTGATTTATTTGGCGGGGCTGCAAGCTATTCCGGCAGAACTTTATGAGGCGGCTGCTATGGATGGTTCTGATGGTTTGGGAAAGCACTGGGATATTACTGTGCCGCTGATGAAGCCTTATTTAGTTTTGGTAGCCGTGATTTCGGCGATTTCTGCTACTAAGGTTTTTGAAGAAGTTTATATTATGACTCAGGGCGGGCCGCGAAATAGTTCTAAGACTGTTGTTTATTATCTTTACGAACGGGCTTTTAAGGATTTAGAAATTGGCTATGCTTGTACGATCGGGCTGGTTTTGTTTTTGCTGATTTTGGGTTTGTCGATTTTACAAGTTAGCCTTCAGGGTTTGACTCGCAATGATTAAGGTTTAGGACTGATTGGTAGTGACCGAGATATTGCAACATTCTCATCTCAAGAACAGCCAAGATGCCTGTTCCACAATACATAAAATCTCAAAAACAGGCAAGATGCCTGTTCCACAATACATGAAATTTCTTGTGGGGTGTCCCGCCCGCCCTTCTAATTTATACTAATTTTAGACTGGAATCTCGAAGTAATGCGATCGCTCACGGCTTTGGGCAGGTCTTATTGCCGAAATCACAGGTATAAATATAGGGTTTCTGCCAGTTCAGAGGAATTTCTAATAAATCCCTGGTTCCGGTCATTCCCTGTCCCAGAAAGAGCAGCACAGCGATCGAGCTCAAGATGACATGGATAGTGCGCCAGCGATTTGAACGGTCTTTGTAAATGTCTTGAATGATGGCAAGGGAGAAAACCATAATTAGCGCAGCGACGATGCCAATGTAGTAGTGAGACCAATACCATTCATTCGTTCGCCGATAAACGCCATCCTGAGTGCCAAGAATTACCAAACCCGTACCTGTTAGGGTCGCAAATATGCCCCGCCATAAAGCGGGTGTAGCTCGATATAGCATGACCAAAGAGGCGACAGTTGCAACAAACATCAGCACAATGAAAATGACCTGAAACGAGTTTTTGCTCCAAACATCCTTGCTCAAAATATGCTCAAAAATCGGGTAGGCTAGACCCAACAACGTCACTCCTACCACAGAACCTGACAGAATTCGACCTGCTTGGACGTGTTCTGAACCGACTACAGGTGGAATTGTGCTCTTGGTGTCGATCGCAATTTGCTTGCGACGCTGCATAGTTTGCCACCCCATATTGAGAACAATACCAAGCATAGGAAAAACAATCGCTACAGCTAAAATAGGATGCAGCAAACCCAGAAAATCTTTAAATTCCATAAATAACCTTTTTGTTGAGGAGGGTTGGCTTCATCAACCCGGTTTTTGCCATACATAATATCATATCCGGCGATCTAACCACAGTAAGTTTGTAGTCAGGACTAATAGTGATTATTCAGCCACATAGAGAGGATTGAAGTCCTGACTACAAACACGCTTTATGAAGGGTGACTCACCGGAAATGTTCATAAATCAGAAAATATAGCAGTTGTCAATTGGGTGAGGTACAGCTTTCTCAATTACGCAATGGAGCAATTACAATTACCTTGTTCTCAGGGAAATGAAAACTGCTGGCGGTTAGCGACTAATTGCCTGCATCACTTTGAGCTTAGCGGAACAGTTCTTTGTTATTCAGAATAGTAGGTCAATTTTTGTTAGCTAAAGCAAGGTGACGAGGGATATCCCCATTCAGTGTGCTTGTACTTTCTTGTCGTAGTGGAGCTCAAGCTTCCCATTAACGATTTTCCAGGCGTCACAAGGGTTGGCTTGTGCAACCTTAGATGAAATAGTTGTAGAGTTTAAGTTTGTGGAAGCCTTATTAACTATCAGCAACAAGCACTGGAAACAGCCGTTGACCAAACTGAAGCCACGCTTCGGAGGTTAGAAGATTTGGTCGATTTGGGACGGCCTGATAGTGGCAGCTTGCACTTTTGTTTGCATCCGGTGATGCTGAATAATCTGGTGTCGGAGGTCGCGGAGATGAGTAAAAAAGTTAGCAATTGGAAAATTATTTATGTGTCAACTAATGAGGATGTTGTAGCCTGTGCGGATCGGGATAGTTTACAACAGCCTTTCATTATGGAATAACTCTTCGCGAGAGTGAAAACACGTCGGCGCCGAACTCAACCAAATTACCCGGATAAGTTATAATTTGAAGACCTAATTTTTAACGGTTTAACCCCTTTAATTTATCGAATTAATTAACTAATTGATACACTAAAAAATAGTTTAATTTGTTAGAATTTATGCTGCAAAATGCCCGTCAAGTCATTACCCGCGAGCCAATTTTATAAAAAGTCTGGGGTTCCGATTTTATGGGCGTGTCAAACATTATTGAAGTGTATATTCGTGCCTTACGGATTAAGTTAGAAGCAAGTAACTCAAAACGCCTGCTGCATACTGTTCGGGGAGTTGGATATGTGTTGCGAGAGCAAAAGTGAGGAGGGGCGGATTTACAAATACTTGGGATATGAAGTATGGATACTGGTGAACCCGCTCCTATTATACTACCTATTTTTTTGTACCAAAGACACCTATAAATCCGGTCGTTCCTGATAATCTTCTGCAGAACTCGGGTCTAATTCCCAGCGACTTTCATCTCGATGTTCAAGCATATTTGTTGTGTTCAAAATAGCGCCATCGGGCATTTCTATGCCCGCAGCGGCTCCGAGTTCGTCAACCATATCCAGGTCGGGAGTAGGCGCAGTTCCGCCCACCGATTGCTCGCCAGTGGCACTTTCTTGTTCCGCAGCCGGATCGCCATCCTCGCCGCCGATTTGGGAACTCGTGGAAGAGTATTCCGAACTGCTGTCCTGCAGGGTTGTTATGTCGTCTTGGCTCAATCCCGGTTGATCGATGACGCCCGTACCGTAAGATTCAGTAATTTCTTGAGGCAATTCGCCCAAATTATCACCATCTCTTGTTGTTTTTGCGTTGCGTTCCTTTTGCTGTGCCACGAGACTTGCTCCTGTTGGTTTTTGAACTCAATTAAATTAAAAGTGTCCGACTTTCGCTTGAGCTGAATTATTTTTAGTTATTGCCAATTTCTGTCATTAAGTGGCATCATAATTGCTATTTAAGCTAAAAGCTTCTATCCCAGGAAATATATGGATTACGCTCGGCTATTTCATTGGGAATACAAAAAGCGATCGCCCGTTTGACAAGGGCGATCGCTTTTTAATGGGGAGGCTAATTCTATTCTGGAAAATCAGGAATTATCCATTTGGGGGGTTCCGTCCGTTTCCTTCTCACCGCTTCCTCTGCTATTTCTAGCATTTTATCCAGAGAAGTATTTTCAATAAACTGGGACGTTGCTTCTGCGTATTCCCGCTTCGGGCACTTGTCGCCCAGAACGCAGCCATTGACGCAAGCTACAGCACAATCGACAGTGTTCTCCACCATAACTTTTTTCCTTTGACGGTTCCAACAACTAATAGGCAGGTACTCTGGGTGAATTTGTCAAGAGACAGCTCTATATCTTTATTTTACTTCACAAATTGTCATCAAAGGTCGATCGCCAACGCAAAACTGTTATAAAATCAAAGCAACCTACCTAATCTGCCGATCGTGAGTAATTTTCTGCGGCGCTTAAAACTTTTACCTTGGCGAGAAATGCTGCAAATTGCCGCCCTCGTCAACTCAATCGTGATTGGACTGGAGCTATTTTTAGCCTGGGGTTTCACGCAATCGCGGCCAATCCGCAACGGGGTGACGCTTCTCTACGGTTCCTCCCTGGGGATGTTGATACCTTTTGCAGCCGCAGTGGGAATGGGAGCTTTAGCAGTGTACTTTTTAGAGTATTGGCAACAACAATTTTTGCTCAACCGAATTAGTTTGTGGGTTTTAGTTTTGTGCGTGCTCTTGGGTTTGGTGTTAAAGTCATTCCTACCCATACCTCCTTTATTAGCAAGTTTATCGGAAGCTGCACTAATCGGAGTTACGGTGGGAGTTTTTTGGAAGGGCCGGCCTTATTGGCGATAGTCATGCCAGTTTAGATTTTAGATTTTAGATTTTAGATCTTAGATTTTAGATTTTAGATTGGCTATGACTGATGAATATTCGAGTTGGGTGCTTGTCTACAGTTACATTTTTTTTGATGATAGTATCATTAGACCTCTTGCGAAAGTCTCAGGCGAGCTCTAATTTAGTCTTTAAAGAAAGTTCATAATTATAAATACCAGCGATCAAATTAAATCTTAATTTGAAAGATATGTATTTGTAGACCGGATGAGCTGGGAGAATTTTAACGAATCAGGAGACTTGAAAGCACAAGTAGAAGCTTATTATAGCTTCACAGGATATTATCCAGAGTCAGTTCATGCAGAGCGGATTTCTCGTACAAGAGAAAACCGAGCTTGGTGTAAAGAAAAAGGAATTAGAATCAGTGAACCACCTCTAGGAAGACCTCCAGCAAATGTGAGGAAAGAAAAAAAGAAGCAAGCAAAGGAAGATGAGAGGATTCGTCAGGCAATTGAAGGAAAATTTGGGGCTTGCGTCAACGAAGATTTAGCCTGAATCTGGTAATGACAAAACTTGAGAATACCTCTACTACAGCTATTGCTATCACTTTTTTAGTAATCAACCTTTCTACCGGGTGGCGCCGGGTTTTTTGTATGTTTTTATGCGGTTCGGGGAAAACAATGCCTGTTTTTGGGCTTAACATAATTTGCGTTTATATTTTACTCAAAATGAGGCTGGAAAAACTCATCTTTAACTCTGGTTGAATAATCAATCACTCCCCATCGCCAAAAAGCGATCAATTATTCAGTAAGCCCTATTTAGTAATGCACAAATTCACCTTTTTGTCAAATTAATTTAGATGCGTTTACCCTGGCTATTCGTAAGGTGCCAATAGCGGACACTAGCCAGAGAAATTGTGCGCTATTGACACCTTACAGAAGATAAATTGTGCAGAATTACCGATCGACTAAAAACACAATTCCCAATTCCCAAATTTCATCGCATCTCAGGAACTCTCACAGTCTCTGTAGGAGGCATAATTGCCTCTTTAGCATTCAACTTTTGATTCAACTCCCGAATCCGGCGCGACAGCAAGCGAATAATATTCACCGCAATTCCCGGCGTTTCATCAATCGCATCGTATAGCTGCATTTGAGTCAGCATCAAACACTCTGATTGTTCGACAGTAGAAATAGAAGCCGATCGAGGTTCTGCATCAAACAGCGACATTTCCCCGAAACAAGCCCCCGCTTTCAACTGTGCCAAATCCCGATCGCCTATATGCACCCGCACCGTTCCCGATACCAAAATATAGAGAGATCGACCTTCTTGTCCTTCCGTAAAAATCCTGTGCTTAGAAGGAAACGAAAGTTCATCCATTACCGATGCTAGACGCACGAGAAAATCATCCCGCAGTTCCTTAAAAATCGGAACCTCCCTCACAAACAATAGGCGTTCGACGCTGGTTAACATAATGAGATGCAATGATTAATTTAAACTTAAACAAAGGAAGAGGAATTGGGCATTGGGCATTGGGCATTGGGCATTGGGCATTGGGCATTGGGCATTGGGCATAGTTTCTTTTTGTTCCCTCTTCCCTCTTCCCTCTTCCTTCTTCCTTCTTCCTTCTTCCTTCTTCCTTCTTCCTTCTTCCTTCTTCCTTCTTCCTTCTTTACCTTTTTCCCCCAGCACCCAACTCTGCCATCATCTCTCCAACTTGAGCGGATACCAAATTATCGGGGTCATTTTGCAGCCTGGGCAACAATTCGACCAAAGCCCGGGGCGAGGCTATTTTCAAATAGGCTAACACTGCTTCGCGGACAAAACCCGTCGGGTGCTGCAGACAGACGAGAGTTTGTTGAGCCGTAAGACTCCAGCGCGCTTCTCTCGCCAAGTGAAAGCAGCAGGCCAAGGCCCAATCCGAAAGGAAGTGACGCAATTCTAGCAAGCGCCGCAAACGATCGCTAGGGGCTAGAGGTTTGTAAACCATCAATTCCGAGAGGTTGCTCAATTTTTCTCTTTCCGAGTGTTGATCTAACAAATTGATGAGCGATCGCTTCCTAGCTATATCCACAGTATTGTCGAGAATTTCCAATCCCCTAGCAAGCAAAGAAGGTTGGCCAGAAGCGATGTTGAAAGCAGCCGCTTGTACTGTGTCCAGCGGATAAAGAAACTTCATCAGCAAAAAACACCGATCCTTAGCGTCCGCTTCCAACCCCGCCAGAGCCCGCTGTAACAATTGAGCCGTATCGTTCCCAGGTGCCCCGGTGCTGTTGGCTTCCCGATCCGAGAAATTGCCGTAGGTTGTTACCCCAGACAAATCTACCAGAGCTGCATAAATTTGACCGATAAACATTAACTCCTGCTCGATAAGAGTTTCCAAGCCGCTGCGGCCGATGCGGTCTAGAACCCCTTCTATCCCCGCTTCCGAAGGCATTTTCAAAAGGATGCGGAGGATGTTGCGCCTGGTCGTGCCCCAAGTCGTCATCAAATTGCTCACCAAAATGTCGATCGCCTCATTTGTCCCAATTTGACCCAGAGCCGTCCAAGCTTGCAACCTGACCAAATCCGACTTGTGGATGTCCTCAGCCAAATACACGAGCAAAGGAATGGCATCGTTGTGAAGTTTGACTATAGCCTGCAAAGCCGCTTCCCTCGTCGATTTGTAACCGAGTCCGCGCAGCAGCGAAGGATAATATTCTTCCGAATGAGTAGACGAAATCACGTCTAACAGAGCGCAGCGCACTCGCAGAGATTCATCTTGCAACAGATTGGGGATGTACAGCCGCAGTCCTTGCAAATAATCAGCCTCTCCCAGAGCCCGCGTCCCCATAACACGTTCCCGCTCTTGTTTGTGCGTCAGCATTTGGCGCAGCGTGTTAGTAGCCTCTGCCTTTTGCTGGCGATCGCCCCTTCTCATAATTAAAGCAGCCGCCGTACCCCGCACCACCGGATCGACCGTCGGCTGCAAGTAAGGCCGCAAGCTCTCAATATTCGGTTCAGCTTCCGTCAGCCAGATGTAGCGCAAAGCCAAGGCCAGCACCTCCGGCGGCAAGGATTGCTGCGAGAGTGCGCGAACAGCTTCTAAATATGCGGGGTTCGGGTGTTGCAGCATCGTTTCCAAGCTCTGGCGCTGCAAACCTGGGGACAGCGAATCGAGGATGGGAGCCAGAACTTCTCCGACATTTTTGGGGTCAATTTGCGTCAGGAGTTCTATGCAAGAGCGCTTTTCATCTTCGCCCCCTGGCTTTTGTAGAGTTTCCACCACTGCGCGCTTGAGAGCTTTGAGGTCAACGTCTGTGACGCCCAAGCGCCCCCGTTCTGCACTTTTGACCAACAAACCCACGTATTGAGAGCGGATCAGCCAGACCACAAACACCCACACTAGGGCCAATATTACGATCGCGCCAATAAATATCAAGCTTTGCTGGTCGTGAAATACATCTATATCTTGCTGGGGGAGTATCGTGCCTGTCACCCACAGCATAATCAGGATGCCGACTCCTGTAACTCCGGTGGACAAAGGTTCGCCTACACCGTTGACCAGCGTTTGAATGCCCGATCGAATATTGTCGGGAATCGGTTGAAATAAAACCGGGCTAACGGTTTCTAACAGCGTGTAGTGCAGCAGTTCGTCTAAAAATCTCAGCAATATCAGCCCGATGAACACAGATACTAGCTGGCCTAGGGATGCTCCTATGGTCAGCACTCCGAGTATAGCGATGCCCGCCGGCAAAATCATCGCCGTCACGAATACACCGATTCTTTCCACCAACCGGCTCGAAGCGAACCACTGAGTCGCCACTTGAAACAGGCCTTGTATGCCTTCATAAATGCCCAGGAAGCTAGCGATCCAGCTAGCTCCGTCCCCCGGGTTTTGGTATTCTAGCTGGCTGTAGAATTGGAAATCTACCAGCACGTAGACGACTTCTGCGAGGATGAAGAAACTGACTAGAGGTACGGCGTATTTTTGGAGCGGGCCTGTAACTTTGCGGGCGGTAAATTCTTCTTGGTCGTCGTCTTCGTCGTCATCCGTCCAGTGAGCCGTTTCCGGGAATGCTTGGCTGTATTTTTCCGTGAGGTAGTAGAGCAACACCGAGCCTGTCGCCACCATCAACCCCGATATGAGGGTAACGTTTTTGAGTCCGACTACGTACAGCAAAACAGGCAGAGAAAATCCGCTGACTACTCCAGCTACTAGATAGCCGCTACTGACTAGCGGATAGGTGCGCTTGATTTCTCTAATATTAAACAGTTGGTTGGAAGTGATAGAAGTATTAAGGTCGTTGAGGACATAGCAAGCTTCTACCCACAGCCACATCAAAAAAATAGTAATAAAAGCGATGCTGACGCCAGCTATCTGAGTATTTTCGTAGCCGATGCCGAATCGAAACAAAAATAGCGGTATCGACATCATTGCCAGAACAACCACTACGGTGCGCCTTAGCGGCAGGATTTTTTGCAGCCACGAGTAGACAAATCCCAAGCCAGAACCGATAAACGCGCTGGCTATGTAAATCCAGGGCATTTTGTCTGCACCAAATTCATCTAGAAAAAGACCTACTGTGCTCAGTTCCAGCCAGATCAGCCCGACGGAGGTTAGAGTGTAGACGACGAACATCAGTACGGTTCGCTCTACTTCTTCCGATCGCAGGTTGAGCGATCGCAGCACTCCTTGTCTTACTCCCGCCGAACCGCTGATTTGAAAATTTTCCATGCAGCGTTGATTTCCCTGTGTGGTAGCTTATTCCTGACTAACTTTGGAAGTCATCAGCTATCAGTCACCAGTTTATGACTGATGACTGCTTACTAATGACTATCTATTTATACTTTCTTTGGCGACAGCAGCATCATCATACTGCGTCCTTCTTTTTTGGGGGCTTGCTGCACTTCTGCGATTTCCTGCAAATCTGTGGCCATGCGCTTAAGCAAGTCCTCTGCTAGGTTGCTGTGTTGGATTTCCCGACCTCTGAACATGATCGTGGCTTTTACTTTGTCCCCAGATTTGATAAAGCGGTCTGCTAGTTTGAGGCGCACTTGGTAGTCGTGTTCTTCAATTTTGTAGCGCATCTTCACTTCTTTAACATCAGCAGTGTGCTGCTTCCGCTTTGCTTCTCGCGCTTTCTTTTCCTGCTCGAATTTGTACTTCCCATAGTCCATTACCCGGCATACGGGCGGGTCAGCTTTGTCGCTGACAAGTACGAGATCGAGTTCTTTTTCTTCTGCGAGGCGCAGCGCTTCTGCAGGCGTCAATATCCCTAGTTGCGCGCCGTCGGTATCGATTACCCGGATTTTGGGGTATCGAATATTTTCGTTAATCTGAGGTAGGTTGCGATTTTGTCTTCTTTCAATCACAGGCATGAATGGTTTTACAAGCAGTAGTTTAATAGCGAAGCTTCTTGATAGTTACAGGTTTGAGCGGTCAATTTTTCACGATTGACGATCGAACTGTTTTATAAGGTGTTACCCTTACCGGACGTACTACCGCGCCCTATGTCCCCTCCGCTAAAGCCTTGGGGAATATTTGGACTGATCGTAAATGAATTCTTACAATACTTGCTATTCTACTCACTCTGGCTGAGTTTCTGCCTAGTTTTATTTTAACTTCACACACGATCGCCCGCCCCCTTGCCCGATCGATGACAAAACGGTCAAAAATTCAGGGTAAAAGCTTAAGGATGAGGTAAAACCGCTTTTCCTAGCCCATCTCGCCCGGTCTGGCAAGTCCCCCAAGTCGCCTGATTTGCCTTGTACAATAGGTAGAAGCAAGTGTAAATTTATGTTGCGATCAGAGGCAAAATTGACAAATTCTCTGCTGTGGCACCAACGGGTGGGAACTCAACGAGACTGGATGTGGCGGGGTTGGCAAACTCGCTACACTTATTTGCGGCCCGATGGGGTACGAAATCAAGGCGCGCTGGAATCTCAAGATTCTGCGGCGGAACCAATTGCCCCGCGCGCATCGGGAACGCCGATTATTTTACTGCACGGGTTTGGAGCTTCGATCGGTCACTGGCGACAAAATCTCGCCCAACTCGCCGAAAACCAAACGGTTTACGCCTTGGATTTGTTGGGGTTTGGCGCTTCCCAAAAAGCTCCGATCGACTACTCTGTGTCTTTGTGGGTTGATCAAGTTTATGATTTTTGGCTAACTTTTATCAGAGAGCCAGTAATATTGGCAGGAAACTCGATCGGCTCGCTAATTTGTCTGGCCGTAGCTGCTGCTCACCCGGATATGGTGGCCGGCACGGTGATGATTAGCCTCCCAGACCCCTCTGTGCGAGCCGAGGCGGTGCCCGGATGGCTGCTTCCGGCGATCGAAGCGGTTGAAAGTTTGTTTGTTTCCCCGATCATACTCAGGCCTCTGTTTTATTTTGCCCGCAAGCCTTCCTTTGTCCGCCGCTGGGTTGGCTTTGCCTACTCCAACCCCGAAGCTGTTACCGACGAATTAGTGGAAATTCTAGCAGGGCCAGCAGGCGATCGGGGAGCAGCCCGCGCCTTCTGCGCTTTATTTAAAGCTGTAGGCAGTTCAAAATTTGGCCCCAGTGTCAAGACTGTGCTGCGAAATTTAAGAATCCCGATGCTGTTAATTTGGGGCAAACAAGACCGGATGATTCCCCCTCGGTTCGCCCAACCCCACCAATTTGTCGAATGCAATCCCAATTATGTAGAGCTAGTTGAATTAGACAACGCCGGCCACTGTCCCCAGGATGAATGCCCGGAACAAGTAAATCAAGCAATTTTGAACTGGATGAGCCGGAATTTTGCACCTATGGGCGAGAGCGAATTGCAGCACTGTTGATTAGACATGGGGCCGTGGATTACTAGGGGAAAAAAATAACTTGCAGGTATCGATCCCGCTCAAAAATAAATTTGCTAGAACTCGATCGCACCGGTGGTATGGTATAGCAGATGTTGAAGGCTATAGGGGCGAAGCGGAGCGGGTAAAAAGAAGTCCTGCAAGAAGGCGTAATCGACCGCTTAGGTTTCAAAAATTAAGAACGTCCTCACCGTCAGGGCGGTTGCGATATTACAAAACTTCCCTATCTTGAGAGTCAGTCGATTTGAGGTTCGAGAGTGACCACGAATTTCAAAGGTGGTACCCGCCACGTGATTTATCCGTGGAATCAATCCAAAATCGAAAATCGAAAATCCTCAAGCCCCCGCATTTATCCGTGGGGTCGCCTCTAAAATCTAAAATCTAAAATCTAAAATCGATTGACTCCCCAGCCACTATCTAGAGGCTTGAACTAACCTAAACCACTTGTTTGCTGTGGACGACTCCTGCAGGAAAGTAAGTCTCCGTCTTTCTGTGATGTCATGTATCTACTGTTATTGATGGCCACTTTTTTTAGAAGGTGAGAGATTGACACAATCACCAAGATAGTGTATCTTCTCTAACTGGTAGTACACATCCAAGTTATGCAGTTAGTCGAAAGGCAAGTCATTAAACCAAATCACAGGTTTTACCCAGAAGCCGATCGATTGTCTTTGCTGTCCAACAAACTTTACAACTGCGATAACTATATTTACGGTCAAAACTTTTTCTCAGGTCAACCAACCAATGCTCTGGCTGTCGATCGTGCACTCAAAAAGAGTCTAAATGACAAAGCATTGCAGGCCCAAGTAACACACAAAACTCTCCGGTGACTGCTGAAAACATGGACTAACTATCATAGTGTTAAATTGGCGGGCGCGAGCGCGATCGCCCTACTAAGTTTCAAGCAGCACCGAAAATCCCTGACTAAAAAATCCAGAAAAAAAGAGAGCAGGGGCGATATGTAGTTGTATTCAACTGTCAATCTGTTAGCAAAAAAGTAGCAAAAAAGCTTTTCCCAAAGAATATGCCAGTTTGTCTGGGACTAACATTTGGCGGCATTGAAAAGTTACCTAAATCTGGGAAATCCGGATTGTTCCGGAGGTAAGTTGTTAAGTTATTGAGGTAGTTTAGGAAAAGTTAGAACAAAACGCAAGTGTAAAGCGGATTATAACCCTGACCGTAACGAGCTTCGCCAACATTAAAGAGCTATGAAACCCCTCCCTGGAAGATCGGTAAAATTCTACCTTCTAACTTGTACCTTCTAACTTCAAGAAACACCTTGTCTCTTGCTCCTAAAAATAAATACCTTCCCTTGTGCCAACAATCTTTCAGTCTGCTTATAACCGATCGCCCCCAAGTATACGGAAAAGTTCAAAAATGCCGGGATCTGGCATTTGGGAGCCTGTTAACGCATAAAAAAGTCAATTTAGCCAACAACTGACGGCCCCCGTGCCCCCGGTCTGCTGGCGGCTAACTGCTGAAAGCCGATCGGGCAAGCAGCGCCCTTCCAGCTTTTGGCAGTAACGCAAACGAGGAAAAAACTGTCGTGAAATTCCACTGGCTACTACCGAGTTTCTTAAGTGTATTTTTGCTCGCCGGAGCCGCCGAAGCAGCTAGACTGCAATCTTGGCGGTTTGATGCTTCAGAGAACCGGCTTTACATTACAACAGAGGGGGGAGTACAACCCAAGGCTCAACTGATTTTCAACCCGATGCGGTTGGTAATCGACTTGCCGGGGACGAGTCTGGGCCGTCCCTCGGTCAGCAAACCGCTCTCAGGGGCGATCGAATCGGTGCGGGTAGGGCAGTTTGACAACGATACGACCAGAATTGTGGTCGAGATCAGAGACGGGTTTACTATAGACCCTCAGCAAGTAAAATTCCGGGGAATTTCTCCGAGCGAGTGGACAGTGGATTTGCCAACGCCGGTGCGGGGAGAAACTCAAAATCCGATTTCAGAGCCAGGGGGAGAAAGGTTATCGGTTGAACCTTCAGCATCCCAAGCCCAGTCGGCCGAGGCGACTGTAGTTCAGAACGTTCAGGTGACGGCGGACGGTTTTTTAGTCCGCACTGCGGGCGGTCGCCCCCAAATTAATTTTGAACAAAGTCGGGCCGGGGACATCGCCACCCTGGATATTGAAGGAGCGAGTTTAGCGCCGGGCCTAAGCAGCCAACAGCCTCAAACGAACGGCCAGCACGGGGTTGACAAGATTGAAGTCCGGCAACTGCCAACAGACCCGCCCGTTACCCGCGTGACTTTGCGGATGAAGAATTCTAATACTCAGTGGCGGGCGTCTGTGAGCAATTTGGGCGGGGTTGTGCTATTGCCTGGAAGTGTAAGACAGCCCTCGGTTTCCCGCAGCCTGACTGTAGCTCCTCCGGCGAGACAAGCTCAAGGAAATTTAGCGAGAGTTCAGTCAATTGATTTAGCCAGTAACGGCACGCAACTGGTGGTGAGAACTGACCGCCAAGTCTCCTATACCAGCGGGTGGGATCAGGCGTCGAGAGCTTACTGGATCAGGATCGCCTCTAGTGTCCTGACGGGCGAAATTCCTCAGCTCGATGCCAACAGTCCTGTATCGTTTAGTGCCAGCCAAGAAGATGCGGAGACTGTGGTGGTTTGGGTGCAGCCACGATCGGGGGTAGAGGTAGGCAGGGTGACGAGACCGAACCCGCAGTTGCTGTCTTTGCAGTTGCGATCGAATGCTAGCGCGCAGCCTTTGACTCGCACTCCCAATTTGCAGCCTTTGCCGAGAAGGACTTTCGGAACCGATGAGTTGCCCCAAGCTTCTAACCGCCGCGCCGTAGTAGTGATCGATGCTGGTCACGGTGGCCGCGATCCGGGGGCAGTCGGGATTCAGGGCATTCAGGAAAAGGAGATTGTTTTGGATATCTCGCTTCAGGTGGCGAGGCTGCTGGAACAGCAAGGGGTGCAGGCGGTGATGACTCGGACTGACGACAGGGAAATCGACCTGGAACCCAGAGTTTCTTTGGCGGAACGGGTGAATGCTAGTGTGTTTGTCAGCATTCACGCTAATGCGATTAATATGAGTCGGCCTGATATCAGTGGGGTTGAGACTTATTATTTCAATAACGGCCAAGATTTGGCCAGGGTGATTCACGCCAGTATTTTGGAGGGTACGGGGGCGACTGACCGCCGGGTGCGGCAGGCGAGATTTTATGTTTTGAGGAAGACTTCTATGCCTTCTGTTTTGCTGGAGGTGGGTTTTGTTACGGGTGCTGAAGATGCTGCTAGGCTTTCTGACCCAGCTTACCGCAGTCAAATGGCGGCTTCGATCGCTCGTGGCATTTTGCTTTATCTTCAACAAAGATAATGGGCAGTGGGCAGTTGACTGTTGACTGTTGACTGTTGACTGTTGATTAATGTTATTGGTTATCTGTTATTAGCCACTGCAAACGATTAACAAATGACAACTGACAACTGCCAACTGCCAACTGCCAACTGCCAACAGATAACTAACTATTAACAAATGACAACAGACTCTGAACAACAAAGAATCGGTATTTTTGACAGCGGCGTGGGCGGTTTGACTGTTTTGACCCAGTTGTACCGACAATTGCCCAACGAATCTATACTTTATTTTGGAGATACGGCGAGGCTGCCTTACGGCACTCGCACGCCGTCGGAAATTGTGGAGTTTGTCCGCGAAATTATGGCCTGGTTGGTGGAACAGGATGTGAAAATGGTCATTATGGCCTGCAACACCAGTTCTGCTTTGGCGATGGAGATGGTGCAGGCGGAATTTGATATCCCGGTGCTGGGAGTAATTCTGCCGGGGGCGCAGGCTGCGGTGCAGCAAGGCAAGCGGATCGGGGTCATAGCAACTCCTGCTACGGCTGCTAGCAATGCTTATCGAAATGCGATTTTGGAGATGGACGATTCTTGCTTGGTGTGGCAGGTTAGCTGTCCGGCTTTTGTGCCGCTGGTGGAACAAAACCGGATTCACGACCCTTATACTTGTGAGGTGGCTCGGGAATATTTGGCTCCTTTGATTCAGCAGCGCATCGATACGCTGATTTACGGCTGCACTCATTATCCGCTGTTGGCTCCTGTGCTTCGCTCGCTTTTACCTGCTGGGGTGACATTGATCGATCCTGCGGTACGGGTGGTGGCTGCTGCAGCCAGAGAATTGGAGCTTTTGGGGCTGCGGAATCCTGGTACTGCGCTACCGACTCGTTTTTGCGTGAGCGGCCCCCCGCAGCAGTTTGCCGAGTTGTCGGTGCAGTGGCTCGGTTGTACTCCTGCTGTTGAGAAAATATCCCTGCCGACAGTTGTACGTAGCGAAGCGGGGCGTAAGCCATCGCCCGTATCGCTGGAATCGGGCGAATAAGCCGGAAAATTTATAGGTTAATCAAACCCCCCAAAACTCAGGTAAAGCTGGCTCTGGGGGGTTTAATTATTGCGATGTAACCTAGCCATTACACATCAATAGGTAATATTATTGAACAAAAGCTTTGATGAACAATGCAAATAATGTCCTATACGTGCTGGAGCTCTTCAGCCTTGAACCATGTCACTCTATGTATCACAAGCAGTTTTACTTGTAGACGGCTATAACATAATTGGACTTTGGCCTCGACTCCGAGAGAAGCGCGATCGCGACGAACTCGAAACAGCTCGCCGCGAGTTGATTGAGGTTTTAGTTAACTACAGCGCTGTTCAAGATTTTGAGGCTCGACTTGTATTTGACGCACACTATCGAGATACTCCCGGCGTTAAAGAAATTATTACTAAAAATTTATCGGTGCACTACACTGACTTCGGTCAGACAGCAGATACTTATATTGAAAAATCTTGTGCTAGTTTGCGGTATGAGTTGCGATCGGTCAAAGGCAAAGGCCGCATGATTGTCGCCACATCAGACCGAGCGCAGCAATTGACCGTAGTCGGCTACGGTGCCGAATGGATGTCCGCCGAACAACTAGCGGCTGACGTAGAATCCACCGCCCGCCGCAGCGAGCGCCGGCACAAATCCCGCAAACAAAATTCCAGTCGCTTTCTCGCCAGTTCCCTCGATCCAGAATCCCAGCAGCGCCTCGCCAAGTTGAGAATGGGGCTGCATTAGCTGCTGAAACCCGCTCGCTGTCTGATAAAAAAAAAGTTTCTCAAAGGCCTTGCCAAATCGAGTAAGTTCAGCTATTGTTAGTAAATGTGGGTAACAAAAACCCCCAATCCTCGGTAGCTCAGTGGCAGAGCGGTCGGCTGTAATGAATGCAAGCCTTTGGCATCAACCAAAAGCCCTAGTGACATAGCAGCTTTATCCGGTAACGGATACTGAAAAATCGGGTGAATTCAAGGAAACCGCAGCACTTCGGGTGGCGGCAATCTTGAGCCAAGTCTGGCGAAAGGCAGCGGTTACGATCGCAAGTAGCCGGAAAGGTGCAGAGACTAGAGATGAGGAGCCTAACCGATAAATCTCATAGCGCCCGACATCCGACGACAGATCACAAACATGATTTGTAGGGATGATGAAATAGTCCGCGCCCTTCGGAAACGTTGGGATAAGTGTAACCGATTGGTCGTAGGTTCAAATCCTACCCGGGGAGTTAGTAAAAGTCTGAAGTTGGAATTTTCCAGCTTCAGACTTTTTGTTTTTAAGATTTTTATTTAACTATAAAAGAGAATACCCAGCTTCCCGACTTCGCAGAAGTTGTCGGGGAGCTAAAAGAACAGCCCTTGACGTTTAATTAGAACGACATACTTAAATGTGTTGTCTGTCGCCTAAACTTAGGTTTTCGATCCCTTGGCTTTCCCTTCGTTCTTGGTGACAAGGCTCAAAGCTAGAGCTAAACCTTGAAGTTATATGGATCAGTCCGTCATGTGTGCGATCGGCAGAACCGACTTTGTTACAATAATATGAAGCTCCACGGAGTAAAGTGTCATGCCGCACATAATTTAGCCAGATCCCCCAGCAGATGTTCTGTGCGCGAGTCCCCACCCTCTAAACCTTTACCTATCTATGTACTCTCTACCTACTGCGAGTAATTACTTATTTTTAAAAGTATAAAAAATTACATAAAACTCTACAAATACTTAAATAGCTTCCGCCCCGCCCCCTTGTCCACATCAAGCGCGATTTTAGCCACCTAAGAGTTAGTCAGAAAATAAAAACCATGAATGCAATTCCCGGTTACAAAATCACAGAAGTTGTTCAACTTGGTGTGAAGTCCATAATTTATCGCGCAGTCAGGGAATCCGATCGAGCCTCAGTCATTATTAAAACACTCAATACCGAGTACCCCACAATAGAAGAAATTACCCGTTTGAGACATGAATACAAAATTAGCTCGAAGCTCCTAATCGAAGGGATTGTTAAACCCCATAGCTTAGAAAAATATAACAACTGTTTCGCTCTGATATTAGAAGATTGTGGCGGTCAATCTCTCAAGCATTATCAAGTCGGTAAAAGTATTAAACTTCCGAAGTTCTTGCCGCTGGCTATTCAAGTGGCTCAAACTCTCGGAGAAGTGCATCAAAACCAGATTATTCACAAAGATATTAAACCCTCAAATATTATCATTACACCCGATTTTGAAAAACTAAAAATCACCGATTTTAGCATGGCAACGCGCCTCTCTAGAGAGGTTCACCAAAATAGCAATATCACCGTGCTAGAAGGTACTCTAGCCTATATATCCCCAGAGCAAACTGGTCGGATGAACCGCGACCTCGACTACCGAACTGACTTTTACTCTCTAGGCATCACGTTTTATGAAATGCTTACAGGAGAGTTACCCTTTAATTCAACCGACCCCTTAGAATTAATTCACAGCCACATTGCGGTGACGCCAGTTCCTCCAGATCAGTTAAACAAGGAAGTCCCCCTGGTAGTTTCATCCATTGTCATGAAACTATTAGCTAAAAATGCCGAAGACCGATATCAAAGTGCCTTTGGAGTAAAAGCAGACCTGGAAAATTGTCTAACCCAGCTACAAACTACTGGCAAAATAGAAAATTTCATTCCAGGGACACTTGATAAATCAGGTCAATTTTTGATTCCCCAAAAACTCTACGGCCGCACACAAGAAGTCGCTGATTTGATGGCATCCTTCGAGCGAGTCAGCTTTGGGAAAACAGAGATGGTGTTGGTAAGCGGTTACTCAGGCATCGGCAAAACTTCAGTTGTCAGTGAAATTCACAAACCAATTGTACGGCAGCGGGGTTATTTTATTACTGGCAAATTTGACCAGTTTAAGCGGGATATTCCTTATGCTGCAATAACTCAAGCCTTTGAATCATTAATGCAGCAGTTATTAACAAAAAGCTCAGAAGATTTGGCAATTTGGAAAGAAAAGCTTTTGTCAAGGCTGGGTAATAACGGTGGAATTATTATTGATGTTGTCCCTTCTGTCGAACTAATAATTGGTTCGCAGCCTGCTGTTCCCCAATTGGGGCCGACAGAATCTCAAAATCGCTTTAATCGATTGTTCAAAGAATTTTTGAAGGTGTTTGCCCAAGCAGAACACCCCTTAGTTCTCTTTCTGGATGATTTGCAGTGGGCAGATTTAGCTTCCTTAAAATTGATTCAGGAACTGGTAACAGACTTGGAGAGCAGATATTTTTTACTGATAGGAGCCTATCGAGATAACGAAGTCAATTCGACTCATCCTTTAGTTCAAACTGTCGGAAAAATTCAACAGACGGGTGCTCAGGTGCATCACATTATGCTCCCATGTTTAGAGTTGAGCAGCGTCACGCAGCTAGTACAGGATACGTTGGGTAATGAAACCGAAAAGTTAAAGTCTTTGACACAGTTAATTTTTCATAAAACTGGCGGAAATCCATTTTTCCTAACTCAACTGCTCTCAACTATTCACTCAGAACAACTGTTAGTTTTTGATTTCACTTTTGGTGCATGGCAGTGGGACATTAGGGAAATTGAAGCCGCTGGCATTGCAGATTACAGTGTGGTTGAATTAGTTGCTCGGAATCTTCAACTATTGCCGGAGGAGACGCAGCAAGTATTAAAATTAGCTGCTTGTATGGGCAACCGTTTTAGTTTAGACAATTTGGCAATTGTTACGGAAAAATCCGGCTCGGAAACGGCGGCAGATTTATGGGATGCGCTTCAAGCTGGTTTAATTCTGCCAATGAGCGATGCTTACAAAATCCCTCTGGTTGAGGAAATCGACTCCGGGCGGCCAGGGCATGGGGATGGAGTTGGGAGTCGCGCTCAATACGCAATATCTTACAGGTTTTTGCACGATCGCGTACAGCAAGCCGCCTATTCTCTCATCCCTGACTCGCAGAAAAAACAAACTCACTTAAAAATCGGCTCTCTGCTATTGCAGGGCGAGCACGGGGGCACCGCCCCTACGGCATCCGAGATAGCAGAAAATATCTTTGATATTGTCAACCAACTCAATATCGGGCGCGAATTCATCACAAATCAAGAAAAGCGAGATGAACTAGCTAACTTTAATCTTATAGCTGGCAAGAAAGCTAAGAGTTCTGCCGCCTATGAAGCAGCACTCAAATATTTTAATGCGGGTCGAGAACTTCTACCCGAACCAGCTTGGGAGAGTCACTACAATTTAATTATGGAACTTCACCTGGAAGCGCTGGAATTATCCTATATAAATACTGATTTTGAGCGAGCATTGCAGCTATCGGATCTGATTATATTGCGCGCTAAAAAATTGCTAGAAAAACTAAAAGTTTATGAACTAAAAGTAATTTATTATTTAATGCTAAATCAATTCCAAGCGTCGATAGATATAGGTCTAAAAGCTTTGAAAATGCTGGAAGTGTACATCCCGATAAATCCCCACAAAATGAATATTTCCCTGGAGCTATTTCTAACAAAACTAGCTTTAAGAAATAAGCAGATTGAGGATTTAGTGGAACTGCAGCCAATGACTGACCCTCATAAAATTGCTGCTCTACGAATTCTAACGAATATGACTCCCGCTGCTTTTGTAGTAGCACCCGATATGTTCCCACTGATCATATTTAAAATGGTTACACTTTCTCTTAAATACGGGAATGCGCCACTGGCTAGTTGCGCCTATGCAAACTATGGTGTGATCCACTGTGGGGTGTTAGGCGATATTAATTCTGGATACCGATACGGTCAAATGGCTGAGGCACTTTTAGAACGCTTCCACACCAACTTGCACAAATCTCAAGTTTCAATGCTTTTTAATGGTTTTATCCGTCACTGGTCTGAGCAGGTCAGGGAAAGTCTTATAGGTTTGCTTGAGGGTATTCAGAGCGGACTAGAAACCGGAGATGTCAGCAATGCTTGTTCTTGTGCTGGTCTTTACAGCAATTATATATTTTTGAGCGGCGAACCTCTGGACTCCGTAGCCAGTAAGCAGAGTCAATGTATTGAAATGCTGGTGAAGTACCAAAATGAATTTATGATGAATCATACCATTATAGGGGCTCAAGTTGTCTTAAATTTGCAAGGTAAAACAGCTAATCCTTGCCTGTTAGTTGGCGAGAGATTTAATGAAGAAACTATGCTGCCCGCTTTAAGGGAGAGTAAAAATAATCTGGTAATATTTTTAGGATGTTTTTTTAAATCATGGCTAAATTATCTATTTAAAGATTATGCTATATCTGCTGAAAATGCCATGACAGCATCAAATTACTCTGAGGCTGTGATGTCCATGATGTATGTTCCTCTGCACAATTTTTACTATTCCCTAGCCCTCTTAGCTTTGTATCCCACAGCTTCAAAAATAGAACAGAAAAAATATTTAAAAAAAGTTGGGTGGCTTCAGAAAAAAATGAAGCATTGGGCTTTTCACTGCCCGCAAAATTATAAGCACAAATATGACTTAGTAGAAGCCGAGAAAGCGCGAGTATTGGGACAAGATGAAAAAGCTGCTCTGTATTACGAGCAAGCGGTGAAAGGAGCTTCGGAGAATGAATACATCCACGAAGAAGCGCTAGCCAACGAACGGGCGGCAGAATTTTATCTTGCTCGCGGTCGAAACAAAGTGGCTCAGAGTTATCTGATAGATGCTTACTACGGCTATATTCATTGGGGAGCAACCGCCAAGGTCAAACATTTGGAGTCAGAGTATCCGATGTCTTTACCCCCTGCATCTGCGGCCAAATCTAGTAGCGATCGAACTATTACTAGCACTAATTATAGCACGAGCAACAGTCAAAGCAGTTTATTGGATTTGACAACTGTTGTTAAAGCATCTCAAGCGCTAGCTAGCGAAATTGTGCTGGATAATTTGTTAGAAAAGTTAATGAAAATGGCGATCGAGAATGCTGGGGCCCAAAAAGGTTTTCTCCTGATGCCCAAGGAAGGAAAATTACGGATTAAAGCAGCGGCATCGGTGGAGTCTTCGGATGTTGCAGTTGAACAATGCCCTAGAGTATCTCCTGCAGAGGTTTTGCCAATAACGGTGATTAATTATGTTGAAAAAACGCACTCTGATGTAGTTTTAAGTCAGGCTGCTAGAGAAGGTCTATTTACCGACGATCCCTATATTAAAAGGCAGCAAGTGAAATCGGCGCTTTGTACTCCTATTCTGAATCAAAGCAAACTCGTAGGTCTCCTTTATCTGGAAAATAATTTAGCTACTGAAGCGTTTTCTCCAACTAGGTTGGAGGTTTTGAAAATTCTTTCTTCCCAAGCTGCTATCTCTCTAGAAAATGCGGTACTTGTTGCTAATTTGTCGGAGGCTAAGGAACAGTTGGAGGATTATTCACGGACGCTGGAGGTGAGAGTAGAACAGCGCACGCAGGAATTAAAGACTAAAGAAGCTAAGCTGCAAGAAGCTCAAAAACTGGCGCACCTCGGCAACTGGGAATTTGATTTGGAGGGGGATCAATTAACTTGGTCTGAGGAAGTATTCCGAATTTTTGGCCGTGACCCTAAACTACCAGAACCCACTATTTTAGAACACAGGAAGCAAATTCATCCAGATGACCTAAAGTTGTGGTTAGAGGTAGTAGAGCAGATTAGTCGGTTAGGAAATTCTTGCGAGTATGAGATGAGAATTTTGCGCGCTGATGGAGCTGTCAGATATATTTATGTTAAGGCGCAAGCTATTTTTGATGGCGGTAAGGTGATTAAGTTATTTGGGACGATACAGGACATTACGGATCGCAAGTTAGCGGAGGATGCTTTGCGACTGTCTGAGGGGCAATTGAGAGAAAAAGCGAAACAATTAGAAGTTACTTTGTCCGAATTACGCTCGACGCAGACTCAACTAATTCAAACGGAAAAAATGTCTTCTTTGGGGCAGTTGGTGGCGGGGGTTGCTCACGAAATCAATAATCCAATTAATTTCATTTATGGCAATGTTCTCCATGCTAACGATTATAGCTCGGATTTGCTGGGATTGATTGAGCTTTACCAGGACTCTTACCCGAATGCTAATCCTGAGATTGTTGCTAAAACAGAAGATATTGACCTCGCTTTTATTCAAGAAGATTTGCCCAAAATTCTAAAATCAATGCAGGTTGGGGTCGATCGCGTTCGCAATATTGTGCTGTCGCTGCGGAATTTCTCACGCCTGGATGAAGCCGAGATGAAACCAGTGGATATTCACTCCGGGATTGATTCGACTCTGCTAATTTTGCAGCACAGGTTGAAAAAGGATGCAGTCGGACATGGTATTGAGGTAGTTAAAGAGTACGGTCAACTGCCGAAGGTAAATTGTTATGCTTCGGGGTTAAATCAGGTGTTTATGAATATTTTGAGCAATGCAATTGATGCAGTGGAGTTAGGAGTTGGGCGACCGGGGACAACTGCCAAACTAGAAAATCCTTTGTCTCCAATCTTTGAGCGAAAGATTGACATTCGGACTGAGGTATGCGACAAAAACTGGGTGAGAATTTATATTGCTGATAATGGTCGGGGGATGACGGAGGAAGTACGATCGCGAATATTTGACCCTTTCTTTACTACAAAACCTGTGGGGCAAGGTACCGGTTTAGGGTTGAGTATCAGTTATCAGATTGTAGTAGAGAAACACGGCGGGAAGCTAATGTGCTTTTCCGCGCCCGGTGAAGGGGCTGAGTTTGTGATTGAAATTCCCGTGAAGCAGTGAACTTTTTTTAAGTTTTTATATAAGTTTTTTGTAAGGATTCAGGTAAAAATAGTTCCGCAGAGAGCCGAACAATATGGTAATGTAGTCAGATGAGCGAAAAGTCAGAGTTATCAGCAGCACTAAAATTAGAAATAGTTGACCAGTTGAGCCGTGAGGAGCTGGTCAAAATTGTGCTCACCCAACAGAAGCTGATTGAAAAATTACAACAAAAGCTCGAAAAGCTCCAAGAGAGACAGCCCAGTAATAGTAAAACATCATCAAAACCACCATCGAGCGATCTGATACAGAAATCCGAGACAGCCAAAGTTGACAATTCAAAAGAGTCAGAGTCAGAGTCAGAGTCCCAACCAAAGCGCAAACCAGGAGGACAGCCGGGACATATGGGTAAAAGCCGAAAAGGATTTGGGCGAGTAGATAGATATCAAATCAGCACTCCTGAGTATTGTGAGCATTGTGGTAGCCCTGAATTAAGTGATGCGATTGGTTATAGCAAGCAGCAAGTAGCGTGTTTAGCAGCCTTACCAATTGAAGTGGTGGAATATCAACGAGTCAAATGTCAATGTAATGAATGTGGAGCAATGGTGATGGGTGCACCAGCATCAGGGATAGTTCCAGGGCAAGACTTAAGCATCGACCTACAAGCATTATTGGTATGGTTAGGTAATTATGGGCACATATCCTATGAAAAACAACAAGAGTTCCTGCGCGAACTAGGTGGAATCGAAATTGGGATAGGGACATTACAAGCAACAAACGCGCGGGTAGCTGATACTGTAAAGCCTGCCGTTGAAGAGCTATGGCAATGGGCACCATTGCAAGCTTTCCGTCCATGTGGATGAAACTCCGTGGTGTGTCAAGGGAGTTAAAGAATGGTTATGGACAGCTACGGGTCAAGATTTTTGCCTGTTTCATGCCGCAGACACTCGCAGTAGAGCCGAATTAGAGACAATGCTGGGGCATGAATTTGCTGGTGTGTTGAGTTCCGATGATTTTAGCGTATATAACGGTGTGATTGTGGGAGCGCAACAAAAATGTCTAGCCCATCTACGGCGACATTTTAAGAAAGTTCTGCTTATACGCCACGGTAATAACAGTGTCGTCGCTTCTGCATTTTTGGAATTAATTGATGAGGCATTTCGACAACATCGAAAATGGCGGGAACACCCCCAAGAGATTGATTATCACACTTGGGCGAGGGACTTTAAGACGAGATTGGCAGAATTGTTAAATACTTGGCAAGGTCATGTTGGTCATGCTGCTGGACTGTTACTGCGCTCGTTACGTGAGAAAGCACATCAATGGTGGTACTTTTTAGACCACCCAGAAATTCCCCCTGATAATAATTTGGCAGAACGTTCTTTGCGATTAGCCGTGACTAAACGTAAGGTATCTGGGGGCTCCCGGTCAATGTCTCGGTTTGAACAAACTGCTGATTTGTTGTCTGTGATTCAGACTTGTCGGTTTCAAGGTAAAAGCGCAATGGCTTTTTTCCGTGATGCTCTATCTGCCCATTGTTGTGACTTTTTCATCCCTTCTCTTATTCCCCAATCAAAGACCTGAATCCTTACAGTTTTTTTAACCGCCGATAAACACAGATGAACGCAGATACAATTCTATCTGCGTTCATCTGTGTTTATCGGCTGATATCTGCGGTTAAAAATTCTCAATCTTAATATTAAACATCGCGTTCTGTCCGCACCCATTTAGTTTGCCGCTTCAGGATAAAACCCAGATACAAAGGGATTTTCCAAAGGATGTAAAAAGGTACAGATAAAAGAGTAGATCCAGAAATATTCGCACGCCCGAATTTTGCCCAAGCGGCGACAATGGAAACTAAAATCAGCAATCCTTGTACTGCTAACAAGACGGCGGGAATTGGGGATGTTCCCAAAATTGCTGCTAGTAAAGAGGCGGCAAAAGCAGCTAGCCAGAGAGCGACTAAAAGCGATAGGGGAGGGACGGATAAGTCGAGGGCGATCGCCAATAAGTCAAAACGTTTTTGCTCGACTGAAGCTGCTGTCAGCCGGGGAGTTTGAGTTAACAATGTCTGTATGTGACCGTGTTCCCATCTGGTTCTTTGACTTTTAGCTGCTTGCTGCTGCTGTGGCAAACACCCGGTGACGTTTGCTTCGGGGCAGAATACTGTCGGATGTCCGGCGATCGCCAAATCCAAACTCATCTGCATATCTTCAACAATATTGCCGCTAGCTAGGGAAACCGATCGAATTATCGACCAGGGAAAAGCCATGCCTGTTCCTGTTAGTAAAGATGGGAATCCTAACTGTTTTAATCCGCTGGGACGGACTAAGTTTTTCACGAGAAAGGCTAAAGCAGAAATGGAATCTTTGGGGGTAGGATTGGGTGGCTGTTCCATTAAATAAGTCGCTTGTACTGGTCTTTGTTCGGCCATTGCCACCCGGGCTAATTTTTCTATAGAGTCTGGCTGACAGATGCAGTCTGCGTCAACCATGATTACTACTTCTGGGGGGTCTGATTCGATCGCCTGCAAGCCAAAATCCAGTGCGTATCCTTTGCCCTTGCGTTGTGTGTCTTGGCGCTCGATCGCACTTGCACCGCAGTTACGGGCGATTTCTGCCGTGGCGTCCGTGCAGTTGTCAGCAATCACTAACAGCCGGTCTTGAGGTGTTAGCTGCGGCAATATGGTGGAGATGGTGGCGGCAATTCCTGCTGCTTCGTTGTAAGCGGGAATTAAAACTGCTACTTTGGGGCGGGGCGCTTTAGTTTCCGCTGTCTCGCCCTGGCCGGACAAGAAAGCTGCACTGCATTCTAGAAATAGAACTGCAACGGGAATTAGAAGGATCAGGGCGATCGCCAATAGCACAACATCAATCAATAGGAAGAGTAGCTGATTAATTTCCACAATTTTAGTACCTTAATTTAATTTTATTTCTTGCGTTCATTGAGTTTATTTAATCTTATTGCACCTTTGTTAACTCACTGCGCCACTCTATCTAAAGTATCATCCTATCATGCCTGCAAAAAATCACCGTTATCACCTTTGTTGTGAGGGCTTAAGTCCTCCTAAAACTACTAGGACGATCGTTCTCACTACAAATTAATTTGATTGCGGTTGTGCGGTAGCCAATAATATCATATCATGTCTATTCTTACAATGTTAAGTCACTCAATTTAATTAAACCTCAAACAAGCCCAGACTGGAGAAACCAGGTTTCTAAAAGGAACCTGGTTTCTGGGTGTTATATTTTTAATCAACTAAACACTTCGTCGATGTTTAACATCAAATCCGGTTGCATCGGAATCATAAAATCGAGTCAACAGTTAACACTCAACCATTCAGTTTTTCGACCCGCCCGTCAACAGTCAACAGTCAACAGTCAACAGTCAACAGTCAACAATCATTTCGAGGAGTGCAACCGGAATTGATATAACTCATTCATCCCCCGTGGGTGGGTACTCAGGAAGCTATCTCCCAACTCAAAACTATGTTCCAGCTACGCTGCATCGGGGATAGCAACAGGTTCAGATTTTTTGGTGGTGAATTGTGCGGGGGGTGCAAATTCTCTGAGATATCTCGACACCGATCGCAAATATCCCACTTCTGCTTGAATCACATCCAGCGTAGAAAGACTCTCCACTAAGTCATCAAACTCATCTGCCGTAACTCCAGCACTGTGCAAGACTTCTTGGTTAAGCCGCCCGCAGATTCCTTGCAGGAGGAGTTCGATAATCTCGCTATAGTCAGCGATTTCCGTTCCGTAACCTTGCAATTTCTTCGGATTGATTCCCCACTGCAAAATCTTCAACAAGTCTTCAGGGGCACTCCACGCAAAAGAGGAAGCAATCACTTCTTTTTCCGCTGCGACAAGAGCGTGCTTGATTTGCACTTCGGGGAAATCAGGATCAATGATTAAGCTTTCCAGCTTCGACACTTGTTTATCTAAGACGGGCAAAGAAAAAGGAGCTAATTCTACACTCACCATGTCGCCAGTATCGTTAACACTTCTAAAAGGATCTTCCAAAACATTAATTAAGAGGTGAATGTCTGTAGGCTTTTTCCAGTCAAATTGTCCAAGGAAAAACGGTTCTTCATATCCCGGCAAAAGTCCTTGAAAATAAATCGGCAGATTTTTGCCTGATTCAAGAATTTTATAAAGAGCTACTTCCAAGGTTTCTGTCGGCCAACCGAGATTACTTACGGCAACAAATTTCAGTTTTCCTGGAACGGACACAACCAGAGAATTCAGCAATAAATGTACGGCTTCAAAAAGATTTTGAGCAGTTACGTAGCGGTGGGGAGCGTGAACGTTTACAGTTTTACCTTGCTCTACTTTTTTGGACATTTGCTCGCAGAACAAGCTATTTTCCAACATATGAGTAAAGCGAACCATCCCGTAAGTGACATCTCCTTCTTGAGCTGCTTTGGCAAATTGCCATTCGGCAAACTTCTTCGAGGCGGCGTAAACTTCGGTTGTAAAATATCGAGATGTTTTGCCGGTAGAAGAGAAGATGCAGTGTTCTACGCCGTATTCTTCGCAGAGTTGGATGATGTGTTTACATCCTAACAGGCTGGTTGTAACTGTTTCTCGGATTTTGATTTCAGCTAGTCCGGGTTGGCGTTGGGCTGCTAGGTGAAAAACAATTGCTGGTTTTTCTACCTCAAATATGTGTTTGAGCGCGTCGAGGTTGCGAATATCGACGGCATAGAAAGTTACAGCACCTTCTCTGGCAAAAAGCGGGAGATTTTCTTCAGGGTTTTGACATCGGGCGTTGTCTGCAGAAATGATTTTAGTTGCGCCGAATTCGAGGAGTTTTGCGATTAAGAAACGACCGACACATCCTTCTCCTCCGGTGATAAGGATGGTTTTTCCTTTGATTTGGCTACTGACTGCGGATGCGTATAGGTGAATAGTGCGATCGCGCACGTCGCTAAAAGGTTCGCTTTCTAATTGTCCGTCGGCTTGATAGGCTGCGATTAGCTGTGCGGTGAGAGTTTGTAAGACCGCGAGGATTTCAGGATCTTGGGGCTCCGGGGAACCGGGGGGAACTAGCTGCTGGATGCGCTCAATTATTTCCGCTTTGCTGGCACCTTCAAACACTTCTCTTTGGTTAAATGCACTCTTCACTTTTTTTGCTCCTTTAAATTCTAGAAATACCGTTGCTGATAAGCGCGTTGTTAAACAAATTTTCGAGGGACAGAATCTTTAAAAGTCTGCTTGGTTTTAGGATTTTTTCGACGGAAAGCTACTTAATTAGAAAAACACGCCATCGGCGCTGCTTGTAGTTTTATTAAGCGCTTTTTTAACCTGCTTACTTCTGCGATCGGCAAATATCGGCAAAGTCGGAATGTTCTCTGTCCAAAATTGGTCACTACAACTATATACTTAAATGGTTGAGTGTTGGCAATACTCAGAACATATCTTTACTATTTCTTTGCAATCACCTGCGAGTTTTCACGCAATTTTAAAGTTTATGTAAAGTAAGGTCTACGTTTAAAAAACTTAACAATAAACTCGACACTGATTATAGCATTTTACTCTTTAATTAAAATGTATTTATTGTTACTAAATAAAGTTAAACTTTAAGTAAAAATACGCACAAAAGCTTTAACCGAATATTTCCGTGTGCGGAAAATCTTGTTATTTGATGGGTGGGGTAGTCCTGCAGTGCCTACCCCTGTATGTGTGCTGCTATTAGGCGCGAACGGTGCGTTCTTTTTTGCTGCCTTCAAAGCCGCGAGCGTCGGCAACATCGTAGCCTCCTGTCCGCAAGCGGCGGTCTAAATCGCTGGCTTCAGGAGAAGTTTTTGCTGCTTCTTCGATCGTCACTCTGCCTTCAAGCACCAGTTTATAAAGGCCCTGGTTGATAATCTGCATTCCTTCGTAAGTATCATGCTCCATTAATCGGAAAGCTTCATCATCAGCACCTTTCATCAAGTAATCGCGCATGGCAGGTGTATTCACCAAAATATCGTGAACTGCTACCCGACGGTTGTCAACTGTTGGCAGCAAAAGTTGGGCAATTACCGCTACTAAAGAATCGCAAATTTGAATCCGCATCGCCTGTTGTTCTTCGGGTGGGTAGAGGTTCAACAACCGATTAATAGCGTTAATGGCACTGCGAGTGTGGAGAGTTCCCAATACTAAGTGACCTGTTTGAGCTGCTTGCAACGCTGTATTGATGGTAACGCGATCGCGCATTTCCCCGATCAGAATCACATCGGGGTCTTCCCGCAAAACAGCCCGCAAAGCCTGCTGAAACTCGTGGGTATGCAAGCCGACTTCCCGCTGGCTGACCAAGCATTTTTTAGAAGGGTGAATGAATTCGATCGGATCTTCAATTGTAACTACGTGCTTTTGCTCCATCTGGTTGAGGTGGTCGATCATCGCAGCTACGGTTGTCGATTTCCCCGAACCGGTAGGGCCAGTAACCAATATTAATCCCTGCGATCGCAAAATGATATTTTTGAAAACTTCTGGCAACCTCAATGAATCGATAGTAGGTATTTCCAAACTAATCAACCGCAATACTAGGGCACCGCCGCTGAGAGAATCAAAACAGTTTAGCCGACACCGCACGAAGCCTGGGTAAAAAATTGCTGAATCTAATTCCTTAGTAGTTGCAAACTGTTTTCGCTGTTCGGGGGTGAGAATTTCGGCTAGGTAATGTTCAAAAATTTCTGGGGTTACTTTGGGGTGGTTAGTTGCTACTTGCATCACGCCCCGAATCCGAAATCGAGGTACTTGGCCGACTCGAATGTGAATGTCGGAAGCGCTCGCTGCATGGGCATCTCTGACCATTTGTTCGATCGTACTGACGGGTGTCTCGACAGGCCGCTGCTGCTGCTGCTGCTGCTGCTGGGCTGCGGGGGGCGCACTCGGCGCAGGTGGAGGCGGCGCGGGAGTTGCAGCCAAGGGCGGGGGCGGCGGCGGTGTTCGTCTGCGGGCTTGAGCCTCTGGTTGAACGGGTGTAGGATTGTTTAATGGGTTCATTTTTTGGTCTCCAGTCAGTCTATTTTAGATTTTAGATTTTAGATTTTAGATTTTAGATTTACTCCACAGATTAATCTGGGAGCAGGAACTAGAGTCTAAAATTGCGGGATCGACCCTGACTGAGTGTCGGGGGCTTGTATCCGTTTTTTGGGGGGTCAATGTAGATTTATTGCGAAAAAATGCCCGATTTCTAATTTTATCGCTCGCAGCTAATTCGGTGTTAAATGCTGAGAATAATTTACAATTAGGCTGGATGGGGCGATCGAGTAATTAACAATTTCAACTCCTATGAACATCGGTCACAAAATCGCCGACTGGCTCGAAAATCGTGCTGTTACCCCTGCCTACGCGGGTTGGCTGCTGTCGGGGATGACGGTTTTCTTTTTTGGGTCAGCGACTAATACAATGTCTGGGTGGCTGTACGTGCTCAGCGGTGGGGGTTTGGCGCTGTTGGGAGTAGCCGCGGTTTTGCCGGGAAAATCGCTCCGTTCGCTGGAAGTCCGTCGCCGCCCGATCGAACCAGTGAGTGCGGGCGATCAAATCACCGTTGAACTAGAAATCGAAAATCGCGCCCGCCAACCTAAGACTCTGTTGCAAGTGATAGACATCTTGCCGTTTGTATTGGGAGAACCGATCGTCCGCCCGATCGAAGTCATAGAGCCTAACAGTATATACAGGGATACATACTATCTGGAAGTCCGGCAGCGGGGCGTCTATCGTTGGCAAGAGGTAAACTTGAGGACGGCGGCACCTTTAGGGTTGTTTTGGTGCCGGCGCAGTCGCGCAGTCAAAGCGGTGGCGGTTGTGTATCCACAAGTTTTGCCGTTGAGCACTTGTCCTTTGATCGATCGTATCGGTCAAGAAGACAGCCCGCAATTTTACAATCGCAGTCGATCGCAAACTGCTACCGAAGGCCTCACCCGCAACATCAGGCCTTACCGCCACGGAGACCCCACCCGCCTAATTCACTGGCGCACCAGCGCCCGCTACGGAGAACTGCGGGTGAGAGAGTTAGAAGTTGCAGCCGGCGGTCAAGAAATTATTATTGCTCTCGACAGCGCTGCGGCGTGGCAGCCAGAAGAATTTGAACGAGCCGTGACAGTAGCTGCGTCTCTTTACTTCTATGCTAGCAAGCGCCTGTTAAACGTCAAACTTTGGACTGCCGGGACTGGACTCGTTTCGGGGAACCGGGTAGTTTTGGAAACTTTAGCGGCGGTTAATGCTGGGGAAGATGCGATCGATAATCGGTCGAAACTGCCGATAATTTGGTTGACTCAAAACTCTGCAAGTTTAAGCACTCTTTCCCCTGGCAGCCGCTGGGTGCTCTGGCCGTTGGCAACTGCTGAAACCGGCGACAAAACGTTAGTCAAACACGATTTACCGGGTTTGAAAATTCGCTCTGACCGACCGTTAGAACTTCAGTTACAAGATACTCTGGAAAGAGCGATTAATTATTAAGTAAGATAGACCACGAAAAAACCTGTGAAAGAGCGATTAGTTATGAAGATAGACTTGATTAATCTAAAACCTCAAGAACCATGATACACTACAGGAGGGTAATTCATCAACTTAAGGGTCTTACAGGGCCTGGCAATTGCTTGGCAAGTTAAGAGCAGCTTAGATTACTGTGACTCCGGTCATAAACATCATATCTCATTCACCAAACAGGAGAAAAAATGACTTTCTGGGAGAAATTAAAGCAGAACGTATCACAAATCAATGATTCTCTGCAAACCAATATTTCCAAGTTTAAAAACAATGATTTTGCTGATGCCTCAATGGCAATATGTGCATTGATTGCTGCTGCTGATGGCACTATCAATACCGAGGAAAGACAAAAAACGGCGGCTCTAATAATTTCCAATCAAACACTCCAAATTTTTCCGGCGTCGGAGTTGAAGCAAAAATTTGATTTTTATTGTGAGAAGCTATCACAAGACTTCGATTTTGGTAAAATTGAGGCTATCCAAGCGATAGGGAAACTTAATAAAAAACTAGACCAAGGTCGTGCCGTCATCCAAATTGGCATTATTATCGGTGGTGCGGATGGTAATTTTGACAAAGATGAAAAGAAGGTTGTCAAAGAAGCTTGCCATGCTGTAGGCATTAATCCTGGGGAATTCGATCTCTAAATTCAGCTATTTTATGGTTCTAGCCAATCAATTATTCAAGGCTTTATATCTGCGAATAGCATTGTTCATTGAGTTTATTTGCTCTGCGTGAAATGAGGGAGGCATTAAGCTATGAACAGTATGAAGGAGTCCATTGTGCATGACATCGGTCGGAAGTGCAGAATGATCGAGTCCTAGTGTATGTCCTATTTCATGGGCAATGGTATTTGCAATTAAGTTAGATAGTTGATTGAGACTCAGGCTGGCATTGTAAGAAGCATAGAATACTTGATCAATCCGAATAATCGCCCGATCTGTAACCATACCCGATTTGAAGCTAGCCACGCCGAGATAGTCAACCGGCTGGCTATCCACGAATATATAAACATGGGTAAAATCTTCGCCCCACTCTTGGCGATCGGGGGGATCGGATGTCAAAAATACTTTGATGCTTCTAAATGCGCCGTAGAGTTTGGAGAAAGCGTCCATCAGTAGGGAAAAGATCGCTTCTTTATTTTCGGGTGCGACATCCATTCCTGATACATCTACCCAAATGCAACGGCGACAATCGCTATCATTATCAATTAGAACTCTTCCACAGGAAGGGCAAAACTCCCACTCAGGCCGGATACGGGAACGACAGCCCTGACAGCGGAGTTTGGGGGGTTTAGTCAGGTTTAGCCGTTGAGAGAGGGGGAGTTTTAGCTTGCGATTGTGTTTGGTTAAGTCTAGGCGATCGTACAGAGACATTGATTCAGTGTCTGATTCCAGCAAGTAGAAAGCATCTAGGTATTGAGCGAGTTGTTAAGCATAGGTTTTCACAAGTTCCTGTAACCCATTAACCTTAACACCGTTACCGGTGGCTGCCATTTTCCACTCATCATTATGCTTGTAGATTTCTGCCATGAGCATCCCCGTCATGCCTTTGTATTCAGAACCTGATAGGTTATATTTTGCGAGTTCTTGATTATTAGACGTATTAACCAAACGCACAAACGCATTTTGAACTTGTCCGAAGTCTTGCTTGCGTGCAATGCAATCGTAAATGTTAACTGTAAAAACCAGTTTGACAATTTGCGAGGGAATTCGAGATAAATCGACGAGAATTTGCTCGTCATCTCCCTCTCCCGCTCCAGTCAGATTATCACCTAGATGCGTAATAGCTCCTGAACGGTGGGAGAGATTGCCAAAATAAACGATATTGGTCATATCATTCACTTTGTCATTTCGATCTAAACAAATCACTGAGGCATCCAGGTCATAATCTGGAGCACTGCTAAAAGCCCCAAACAAACCTCCACCGGAGCGTTTCGCCACATCCCACCCTAATCCGCACATCAGTTTTGTTAGCCCTGGCGCTTCTTTGGAAAGCGAGATGCGCTGTCCTTTTTGTAGGTTAATTCCCATGTGTTTTACCTTTTAGCTATAGCGATCGAGTAATGCTTGTAAACCACCTTGATAACCTGATCCCACTGCATTGAGACGCCACTCGCCGTCTTTCCGGTAGAGTTCAGCCATGATCAGCGCTGTCTCTATGGAATAATCTTCTACCAGGTCATAGCGAACAGCTTCCTGTTGTGTTTGGGCATTAACGAGCCGCACGAAGGCATTTTGCACCTGACCAAAATTTTGATGGCGTTGCTGTGCTTCATGGATGGTTACAGTTACAAGAATTTTTTGGACATCATTAGGCACTTTTTTGAGGTTGATTTTGATAACTTCATCATCCCCCTCGCCCGCCCCCGTGAGATTATCTCCCAGGTGCTGCACTGATTTGTCGGGATCTGGACTTGTGAGATTGTTGTAAAAAATGAAGTGGTTGTCAGAAATTAATTTTTCGTTAGCACCTAAGAGGAACAATGATGAGTCGAGGTCAAAGTCAGAGCCCGTGTCTGTAGCTTTAACGTCCCATCCCAGTCCTACGAATACTTCTGAGAGACCGGGTGAAATTTTTTCAAGCGATACCCGTTGTCCTTTTGTCAGAGATACTGCCATGATTCAATCTTCCTCTTTATTAGAATTAGAAGTGGTTATGGAGGGAGGCGCGGACTGGAAAACTTTATTAAGTTTTTGCTGGAAATAGTGGGAGAATTTTAAATCTTAAATAATAAGAATATTAGCTAACTGTGCAGATGTCAATAGGGATTACAACTCTTAATTATTTTTTTTTGTATGAGTACAAAGCAATCATGCCCTGCTTCCCACAGTTGTGTAATCTCAGCTTGGGTTATTGTGCTTGTGTATTTTGACAAACTCTCGGAACTTGACTCTGTTTTGTGATGCCAGTGACCATTACCAGGCCGTTTCCACAAGGCCCTCCGCTGGGAAGTCTCCTGTGTTGCAATACCATCGACTTGTGGCGTCGATGGTGTTGCGACGGATTCCCAACTCTGGAGCAACTTCGATTTTCTTTATGCCATTTAACTCGATCGCTCGGATGGCCTGATGAAGGAGGTATAAATGTACAGTTTGGGCCCAAAAGTCTGCGCGATCGCTCTGCAAAACTGGCCACTAATTTTAGTCTATTTTCTAACCGACGAAAGCGGTTGCTATAGTTTAATTTAAATGCCGATCGGCTCGAATCGAACTCTTTGCCTGACAATAAAAGCTCAATCCTTATCACTCCGTAGTGTCGGGGAGAATTTCGACTACATACTCCGGTACATATTCGGGTCGATTCTCTGGCCGATTCGGGGGCAAATTATCGGGCAAATTATCGGGCAAATTATCGGGCAAATTCTTCGGTGGATGTTCGAGTCTGACTCGCCGGATCGGGAGATTTGCAATTAGTGCTGTGGCCCGCTGGTCGCTCTCCAGCGAGAACTCAGACCCGGTGGTATCGATTTCCACGTAGCGAGATACCACCTCTAGAATTTCTCGGCGCATCGACTCAACCATTTCTGGGCTGAGTTCTGAGCGATCGTGGGCTAGAACCAGTTTGAGGCGCCGTTTTACCTCGTCGCGGCTGTTGTCAGGGGTGCGCGGGAAAAGTCGTTCGAGAAGTGTGTATATCATGGGTCGGGCTGGTTTGTCAAGGGTTAGGCATAGAAAACGTCATACCATTTTCGATTTTCGATTTTCGATTTTCGATGGGGGAATCACTGATTCCCGTCAGGTTTGGAGGTGGTCTACAGTTTCATTCTTTTTGGGAACTGGTGTCACTGGGGGAAAATTTGGGCTAGTTTTTGTGATGGGGTCGATTTTCGATTTTCGATTTTCGATGGGGGAATCAGTGATTCCCGTCAGGTTGGGAGGTGGTCTACAGTTTCATTCTTTTTGGGAACTGGTGTCACTGGGGGAAAATTTGGGCTAGTTTTTGTGATGCGGTCGCTGCTGTTAAAGATCGATCGCCAATAAGCACATCACATAATTTTAGTATTTAAGAACTTGCGGAGGCGAGTAAAGAAGTTTTCGGGACGGGGATTTAGATCGAGAAATTCAACTTTTTCGCCTTCTAAGCGACGGGCAATATTGTCGAAGGCAGTTCCAGCTAAAGAGGCCGTTTCCGACAATACTAATGGTTCGCCTCGGTTGGTGGAAACGATGACGCGCTCGTCGTCGGGAACGACGCCTAACAGCGAAATGGCGAGGATTTCCCGCACGTCTTGCACCGACATCATATCATTTGCCAGCACCATTGCGGGTCTGATCCGGTTGACGATCAGGTTGATTTTCTTGACGTTGTTGGCTTCCAGCAGCCCGATGACTCGATCGGCATCGCGGACAGCAGCGATTTCGGGAGTGGTGACAATGATCCCTTCTTGGGCCGGGGCGATCGCATTTTGAAAACCTTGTTCAATTCCAGCAGGAGAGTCGATCAAAATATAGTCATATTTTGGTCCCAACATCCCCACAAGCTGCTTCATCTGCTCGGCGCTGATGGCATCTTTCATCCGAGTTTGGGCCGCCGGCAACAGCACCAAGCGCGGCTGCCGCTTATCTTTCACCAAAGCTTGCTCTAATCGGCACTCTCCAGCGAGAACTTCTAATGCCGTGTAAACAATCCGATTTTCTAAGCCCAGCAGCAAGTCCAAATTTCTGAGACCGAAATCGGCATCAATTACGGCAACGTTGCGTCCCCGCTTAGCTAAAGCCATGCCGAGATTGGCTGTGGAGGTGGTTTTTCCTACCCCGCCCTTCCCTGATGTAACAACAATAATGCGAGCCATAAGCGATTTTTAGATTAGTTATTGCTAATTGGTAATTGGTAATTGGTAATTGCTAATTGGTAATTGCTAATTGGTAATTGCTAATTGGTAACAACTAACAAATGCCAACTAACAACTGTCAACTGCCAACTGTCAACTGTCAACTGTCAACTGTCAACTGTCAACTGTCAACTAACCATTACCCCCGACTAACTGCGATTTGTCAAAATCAGAGGCTCTACCGATCCGAATCCCTTGAGGAGTCACATAGGCGACTTCCGGGAAAAACTGAGCGGGTGAGGTTTCTGGGCCTCTGGCAACATACTTAGCAATCCTAATCACCATCGGTTCCATCTGCAAGGTCATAATCACGCTTTTGGTATTGCCACCGGCACCGGCGTGCACGACTCCCCGCAAACGGCCCCAAACTAGGATATCGCCTCCGGCGATGACTGAGCCGCCGGGATTTACGTCTCCCAAAACTACGACGGTGCCTGGATGGCGAATTTCTACGCCCGATCGCACTGTCATCTGCAAATATAAAGGTTCCGCCAGCGATTGAGGTTTTTCGGCAGTGGCTTTATTCAGGGAAGAAACCGGAGGCTGCTGTTCTACACAATAGCCTGCTGTAGCTGCGGCAACGGCGGTTTGGCGGCGACTGGTGTGGACACGTTTGAGTTGCAGTTCCACTTCGGAGAGGGCATCAGCGATTTCTTGCAGTTGGCGGATATCTAAAAGTCGATCGTTCGCCATCAATTGTACTTCGGCATTTGCCTGCCAAAAGCGTTCTCCTGCGTTCAGCCTGACTTTTAGCTGCTGCCAAAGTTCAGTCCAAGTAGAGGCGGAGGCTGTTGCGGGTTCGCTATTGGTTTCTGGGGGGAGTAGCAACAGTAGCTGTCCATCTTCGGTTTTGAGTCGGACTTGCAGCTCCAAGCTGACTTCGGGTGTTGATTGAGTGGCAGGGGCGGAAGTGGCTCCGGCGGTGGCATCGGGTGTCATGGACAGGTCTGAGTTCAGGTAGGGACAGGTTAACATCAATATTAGCCTGAGTAGTCATTAGTCATTAGTCATTAGTCATTAGTCATTAGTCATTAGCCGGGCACTCCGCGCGCACTTTAGACAATTATAGGACTTACGCATGGGGGTCTAGAAACCGGGTTTTTTTACAACAATACTTCGTTGCAACCGGCAGATTCGGTAAAAAACCCGGTTTCTTCTATCGGTGCATAAATCCTGAATTACTCATTACCAATTCCCCATTCCCAATTCCCCATTACTATATGCAGCAAATAGAACGTTATCGCGGCAGTCTTCTCGGTTTAGCAGTTTGCGATGCTCTCGGAACAACTTTAGAGTTCCATCGCCCCGGAACGTTTGCGCCTATTAACGATATGGTTGGCGGTGGCCCGTTTCGACTGCAACCGGGCGAGTGGACGGACGATACTTCGATGGCACTTTGTTTAGCTGAAAGTTTGATTGAGAAACAAGGTTTCAATCCATTTCATCAATTAGACACTTATCGGCGGTGGTGGCAACATGGTCATTTTAGCAGTACAGGCAAATGTTTTAATATTGGCAATACGGTTCGACAAGCACTTGGAAAATTTGAAGATAAAAGACAACCTTTCTGCGGTTCTACCGATGCTCATACTGCTGGAAATGGTTCGATTATGCGTTTAGCTCCCGTGCCTTTGTTTTATGCGAAAAATCCTTTCTTTGGAAGTCCTAGAGAAATCAGCAGTAAGTTCTCGAACTACTCACGGTGCTGCTACTTGTGTGGATGGTTGCCGCTATTTTGGTAATTTAATTGCGGGGGCTGTGAATGTAGTTACTAAAGATGTGTTGCTTTCGGAAAGATATTGTCCGATTTCTGGAAAATCGAAAATCAAAAATCAAAAATCAATTGACTTGTGTAGCAATTCGTGATATTTTGCTTTGCGTTTATCTAGGGTGTGTCATCAATTAAAAGAGAGTTGACGGCTCTCCTGGCTATCCGGTGATTGATATAGCTTATGTGTCTCTGGGTAAGAATTTCAGCGATTTTATTACCCAATTTTTGTACTTTTCGATACACTTCCCACCACAAATCCAAGAGAGCCGAGTTGACAAAAGCTGGCGAATGTGCGTAGGGTTCGGATCGCTCACTCAAGCTTCAGGAAAACCCGATGACACGGCGCTACTGGCAGCCTCAGTCATTGGGCTGGCTTAACCCTCCGATCGCTACTCACTACACGTTAATTCTGTTTTGTCAACCAACCTAATTAATGACACGCCCTAGATATAAAAAATATTTATGAATAAATCTTAAGTTTTAATTAACTTTCGTATTATAATTTTGGTAACTTCCAACTAAGTATTTATTCTCACTATGATAGCGGATCAATTTCCTTGGCTGACCGCAATTGTCATCCTACCCCTGGTAGCTGCCCTCGCCATCCCTTTTGTGCCCGATACAGACGGCAAAACCGTGCGCTGGTATGCCCTAGGCGTAGGCATTGCAGATTTTGTATTAATGTGCTGGGTGTTTTGGACTCATTACGATCCCAGCATCTCTACTTTCCAAATCGTCGAACAATATCCCTGGATACCTTCTTTAGGCTTCAACTGGTCTGTTTCCGTTGACGGGCTGTCTGTGCCGTTGGTACTGTTGGCGGGATTGGTGACGACGCTATCAATCTTTGCAGCCTGGGAAGTCGATCGCAAGCCGCGACTCTTCTACTTCCTGATGCTGGTGATGTACTCCGCACAAATAGGAGTCTTCGTCGCCCAAGACATCATGCTGCTGTTCATCGTCTGGGAACTAGAACTAATTCCGGTGTACCTCCTAATCTCGATTTGGGGCGGACAAAACCGTCGCTATGCAGCTACCAAATTCTTGATTTACACCGCAGGCGCTTCCATCTTTATTTTGATAGCTGCCTTAGCAATGGCATTCTACGGCGGAGGCACCCCCACCTTCGACATGGTAGAACTAGGCTTGAAGGACTACCCACTGAGTTTAGAATTACTGCTTTATGCGGGATTGCTGATTGCCTTCGGTGTGAAACTGGCGATTTTCCCCTTCCACACTTGGCTACCTGATGCCCACGGTGAAGCATCTTCTCCCGTATCGATGATTCTGGCCGGCGTATTGCTGAAAATGGGCGGATACGGACTGATTCGCCTGAATTTGGAACTTCTTCCCCAAGCACACGTTTACTTTGCACCGATTATGGCGGTGCTCGGCGTGGTCAATATTATCTACGGCGCGCTGAATTCCTTCGGCCAATCGAACATGAAGCGCCGCTTAGCGAATTCGTCGATTTCTCACATGGGATTCGTGTTGTTGGGTATTGCTTCCTTCACGGATTTGGGAATCAACGGGGCGCTGTTGCAAATGATTTCCCACGGTTTAATCGCCTCAGTATTGTTTTTCCTGGCTGGCGTTACCTACGATCGCACCCATACAATGATCATGGACGAGATGGGCGAGATTGGGAAAGTCATGCCGAAAGTGTTTGCCTTGTTTACCGTAGGTGCGATGGCATCCTTGGCACTCCCCGGAATGAGCGGTTTTGCTAGCGAACTCTCAGTGTTTGTGGGCGTCGCAACTAGCGATATGTACAGCGGTTCTTTCCGCGCGGTGACAGTGTTCCTGGCCGCAGTAGGACTGATTTTGACGCCGATTTATTTGCTCTCGATGCTGCGACAGTTATTTTACAACTGTGGGAGACTAGCGGCTTGCGACCTTGAGGATCTCAATTTGCAGAATCAGAGAAACAATCTGGATGAAGCGGTTTGTTTTGGTAATAGTTGCGTTTTGCCGGGTGATGCACCGTTTATTGATGCTAAACCTCGGGAAGTGGCGATCGCATTTTGCTTTTTGATACCAATTGTCGGCATTGGTTTTTATCCCAACATGGCGATGCAAGTCTACGATGCCAAGACTGTCGCAGTCAACGCAGAAGTCCGCCAATCTTACATCCAAATTGCTCAACAAAATCCTCGGATTTATGCGAATCAACTTTTGGTTCCCAAGATTGCCCAAGCTCAAAAATCGCCTGCTTTGGACAAAATTACAGGGTCTGAATCTGCATCGGTTTTTGGCATTGTCAAATAACTTTATCGAACTCTGTTTGTGTTGAAAATTGGGCGATCGCTTTTGTCAAAGGGCGATCGCTTTTTTGTTAGCCCTGAATTTCGGAAATAATCTGCGCCAGATTCTCCCTAGCATATCCCACCTCAAGAATGGATTTATCCTCCAGATCAGAGGCAACTTTATTCAAGATATTTAGCGGTTCTTCAGAGCCTATTGTTTTCGCAAACAAAACTTGCAGCCGATTTTTTACTAATTCTAAAATAGAGCTAATTGGCTCGCCTTTATTCCCTTTCCTTTTAGCAATGTTGATGCTCAATTTGTGAGTTTTCAACAGCCGTATTCTTTCTATTCCTTGCGTCTTAACCGTCTCCAAAACCTCCGCTCGAATCTGATCGACTAATCGGTCTGCCACATATTGCACGATCAAAGGCTGAAGCATAAAAACAGTTTCCCCGCCCTCACTAATTTTGTCAATCAGTGAGCGACGACCCAGAGAATCGAGATTTTTCAGCAAATCTGAAAGCGATGAATTGACCAACATCTGCGATCGCAAAGTCGCCAGGGAAATCGGGATTTGAGCAATAGCAATCCAGTAGGCAATCTCTTGTTCAGAACTCGACATTCGATCGAACTGCTGCGCGAGCAAATTGCTGATATGTTCTTCAATAAATAAAGCCGTAGCTTCCAAAAGCTTTAAAACATTCCCCTCAAAAAACTCGTTAATTGTTGTCGCTACAATCTTTAATGCTAACAGATTGCCTCCGTACCGGGATAACAAGATTTCCAACTCTTGCTCTTGAGGCGACAAACCTTTTTCTTGGAAAATTTCCCGCGCTATTTCCTCGGAAATAGCAGGTTTTAAAGACCGCACTTTTTCTCCCGCCAGCAAAGCCAGTTCCGTAGGCTCTTCCGAACTAACTAGCAGTAAACAGCTATTGTGATTGACCTCACACAGCCGCACGATTAAATCTCGATATCCTTCGTAGTCTTCCCGGTAGTGCCCCGCTAATTCTTCGGGTCTGAGAACCGCTTCAAAATCGTCTAAAATTACCAGACAGCGGTGTTTCCGCAGATACTCGACCAAGCGCGAAATTTGGCTGTTGAGGTCTAGCGGCACATCGGGTTTTTGTTGATTAGAAAAAAGTTGAATTAAGCTTCCTAGGAAGTCGGATGGTGCGGGTGTCGATCGCAGCGATCGCCAAATCACAAAATCAAACTCATTCTGTACCTGTTTTGCCAACTGCACCGACAGAGTTGTTTTGCCGCTACCAGCCAAACCCAGCAGCGCTACCAGGCGACAATTATCTGATACAATCCACTGCTTTAAAGTAGTTAATTCTTCAGTCCGTCCGTAAAAAACCGAAACATCCGGTGCTTGGCCCCAATCTTCCTGTCGGTGTCCGAGCGCCATCTTCAATAGGGAGCCTTTACCTCGACTAAAATCGCTCGTTCTCTGATCGATGTGGTATGAAAACAGCAACTGATGCCTCAATTCCGAAAGCTTTCCAGGGCCGTTCCCCCCGATCTGAAACTTTTTGTAAACTTCGCCGAGTCTTTTGCGAACGGCGATGTCGCTAATGCCAAGCTTTGTGGCGATCGTCGCTGTAGATTGACCGTCGAGAGCCATAAACAGAGTTTCTAACTCGGCATCTGTGACACCGCGCTGTTTGGCGATCGTTTGCACAAAGTTTTGAGGAATCGGAGTAGTCAAGGTAGGAATCTCGTCTATACTAAAAATCTATCTTCTATTATATTGTGTGAGTTCTCGCGGGCGAGCAATTGAATCGAATCTACCAACGTTCAGCTTGCTTTTTGTTGTTTTGGCAGTTTTAGATATTTATACCCAATTATCGATTGTGATACCAGTTAAAAAAATGCAACTGTAGGCAAGCTCAAAACCAATACACAATCAGTCATTCCCAATTCTTCAATTCTTCTATTCTTTAATTCTTCTATTCTTTAATCTAAGATGGTATGAGGAACGGGGAGTTTAGCGGCATTAATTGTTGCTATTTCCTACCCATAAAACCTATGGTACAGTGGAGGCGCGGCGCTGAATTTATAGCACCAAACCATAAATATCCAACCGCACCACAACCCACAGCGAACCCAAAACCGGGTAAATTCACAATTTTTGAAAGCAGCACTGTATCAGCCAAAAATTGTCGCACTAGCGCGGTATTCTTGGGCCGAAAGCAGCCGCCAACTCCCATCGCCCACAAGTTCCAAAACCTGCTGGTGATATTTCACTAAACTCAATCGGTGGCCGACACTCACAAACGTAGTTTTAGTGGCTTGCAATTGTTCGTATAAATGTTGCTCGTTCTTCAAATCCAAAGCACTTGTCGCCTCATCCAAAATAGTGTATCTCGGTTCCGTCAATAACAATCTAGCAAAACCTAAACGTTGCTGTTCTCCCAGCGACAAAATCTCACCCCAATCTAAATCCGCATCAAAACCGCCCAATCTGTCCGGCAAATCGGCTAAGTTTACTGATGCCAAAACGCGGCGCAATTTTTCCTCATCAACCTCGCTGCTGGTATTGGGATACAAAAGTTGCGATCGCAAACTACCCAAAATCATATAAGGACGCTGCGGCAAAAACAGCATTTCCCCCAATTCCGGCCGCGCCAAACGGCCCGTTCCCGCGTCCCACAAACCCGCAAGTGCCCGCAGCAAAGAACTCTTCCCAGCACCGCTTTGCCCGACAATTAACAGTCCTTCACCGGGCTGCACGGCTACCGACAAATCTCTAATTAAAGTTTTTTGATGCTGCGGAGTATCTAAAGTAACGTGTTCCAGTGTCAATTGCGAACTTATAACTGTATCGATTGTTCTTAAGTCTAGTTTAGCAGCACTTTTTTTATCTCTTAAAGACTCATTAAACGTGGCTAAACGATTAATTCCCGCTGCAAATAAACTCAAGCTTTCAATCCTATATACAACCAAAGAAAAGGCTTCTGAAACCTGACGAAAAGCAAATTCAGCTTGAGTAATATCGCCGTATCTAATCTCACCTGCAAAGTAGATAGAAGCCAGGAATAAAGAGGGAATAATATAAGTTGCATATCTATAGCCAACTCTAAAATATCCCAAATTCCGCTGCCAACCAATTAGTAAATTAAAATTCCTAACTGCTTTTAAAAATCGGTCTTTCACCTGAACAGATTCCTGTGCTTCTCCTCGGTAAAAAGCAATTAATTCTGCATTGTCCCTAATGTGAACCAATCCATAGCGAAAGTCAGCCTCTTTGGAGAGCTGATTGAAGTTCAAAAATATCAACCTTTTGCCAAAAATTACCATGACTGCCGTGCCAAAGACAGCATAAATAATTAGTCCGATCGAAAGACCTTTGGAAATAGACCACAGAATGCCTGTAAAAGAAATAATATCGATCACTGCCCCCAATATCAGCAGCAAAAACTCTAAACTTGTGCTAGTGAAAGATTTGATATCTTCAGCAATCCGCTGGTCGGGATTGTCGATTTCCTTCTGAGAATTGATTTCGTAATAAGCGCGGTTTTGAAAATAACTACCCAGGAAACTATCAGTCATCCACTCTCGCCAGTACAATCCCAGTTTCTCTTGGGTATACCCGTAAATAACAACTATCGGGGTACCGATAATAAAAACTCCAGCATAAACCCACATAAACCGCCAAAAAGTCATCTGATCTTTTTCAGCCAGTGCTGTCGTGAAAAAATTACTAATATAGCTAATAATTACGTTAATTCCGCTAACAGAAAGCGACAAAAATAGCAGCAGAGCTAACATTACCCACTGCTTCCAGCGAGGTATCAACTTGCTTCTGAAAAAGACAAAAGCAGCCATTGGGAGAATTAGCATTAAACCAACGATCGCAATTGTCGGTGAGTAGATAATTCCTTTTATCAAAGTAGCTAAGCCAGCCGCAACCCCGTTAAAAGCCTCTGGAAATAAAACTTGAGTACCCAAACATACAGCGCTGACGAACACAAACATCGCAGCGAAGAGAAATATCAACAACAGCGCCACTAATCCTAAAAAAATTCTGCAGCCTCCCGGCTCTAAAGGATAAAAGTAAGGTTGGGCGATCGCAATAAATCTCTGCAACAACTGACGGTCAAATCGATTCATCTTTGCTGTTTACAAAACTACTTTGACTGTTCTAACATATCAAGTCTTGTGACAAACTGCAGCAGTAATTTATGTCGAAGTTTCCCGAAAAAATTTGTCTCACCCACAGACGGAAACTTGTTTTCCGAGTTAAGTGGTGGAGACCAAAAATTTGGGAGTTTAGTTCAAGCTCTTATATTCATCTGTTGAATCAATTCTTTAATCTCAAATCTCAAATCTCTCTAGCTGGAAGAAGTTGCGCTATCGCCGGCCAAGTCCGACTGCAATTTACTGGGGTAAAATCGTTGGCTAATCCCTAAAATTACTTGTTTCATTAGCCAATACAAAACAGCAATTACTACAAAAGTGACAGCCATTACCAAAACCGGACGCTTGCCTATCAAATCGTTCATTACACTGTTAACCAGCGCATCGGGGTTAGTAAGAATGTCCCAAGTGTTGAAGCGGATAAATCGCCCTAAATAAATGCCGATCGCCGAAAGTGCGTGTATAGTTATCTCCGTTACCAGGATAAATCTACTCAAACCCTGTTGCTTCAAATAGTAACCCAAATTCATCACCGACAGCACGTAAGCCCCAAACCCGATCAGCATAAACGCGAGATATTGGGGAATCAAAGCCAGAGTCACAGTCCACACCGAGTTCCCCTCTTTAATCTGGCGGATCAGGTGAATGATATCAGTTAAAACGTAGGGCGCATTGGGTAAAAATGCGATAAACCAGAAAAAACCGCCCCACCACCGGAGAGAGCGAACTCCGCGCTGCCGCAGTACCCAGATGTCTACAGCCATCAGTGCCAGCGTAATCGCGATCGCCCCCAAAACGTAAGTTTTGCCCACATCTTGCACTATGTGCCTGAGATAGGCAAAAACAGGGCGCGTACTGGACAAAAAAGTAGCGCCCAAGAGAAAGCCCGTACCCCACAGCAGCCAGCGCGATCGAGGTTTGCGGAACAGCCAAAAACTCAGGCCCAGCGGCACTAAAGCCAAAAACAAATTCCAAGACATCCAGCGGACATTGTGTCCCATTGCTTGCAGGGCTTCCAGGATTAATCCCATCATGTCAATTTTTATACAATTAAAGGTTTGATGCAGCACCGCTTCGTTAGCAGCTTCCGTCTATTTTAGTCTTTAAATTGTAGGGTGAGTCAGCTTATGGCCCCTGGCTGCGCGCCTGAAAATCAAGAACTGCTGGCGCATACTACCACTGTGGAGTCAATCTAAAATCTCAAATCGACTGACGCCCCCTACCACTGCGGAGTCTATCTAAAATCTCAAATCTCAAATCTAAAATCTCAAATCGACTGACGCCCCTACTATTTCTACACTTTGTCGATCGGAATCTCAATCTTAAAAGTTGTTCCGCATCCTATGGACGAAATACAGTCAATCTTGCCCTTGTGCTTTTCCACCACAATCGAGTGCGCGATAGACATTCCCAACCCCGTACCTTTCCCCACAGCTTTTGTAGTAAAAAACGGGTTAAAAATGCGATCGACTATCCCCTCGGGAATGCCCGTACCATTGTCCGAAATTTCTACCCTCACAGTCTTCTGGGGGGTTACAGCAGTGGAAATAGTAATGTGGCCACTCTTTGTATCTGCTTCCCGAACGGATAACTTTTGATATCGTTCTTCAATAGCATCAATTGCATTAGCAATAATATTCATAAACACCTGATTCAGTTGGCTAGCATAGCACTCCACCAGTGGCAGTTTTCCAAACTCCTTAATTACTTCAATTTCCGGGCGACTGTCCCGACTCTTCAAGCGGTGCTGCAAAATTAACAAAGTGCTTTCAATTCCCTCGTGAATATCGACCGGCTTCATTGCGGATTCGTCCAGTCGCGAGAAATTTCTGAGGGACAACACAATTTGCCGGATGCGCTCGGTTCCTACCTGCATTGAACCCACAAGTTTTATTAAATCCTCAGCCATGAAATCTAAATCAATCTCTTGAATGCGATCCACAATTATTGAATTAGGTTCGGGATACTCATCTGCGTAAAGACTCACCAGATCGAGCAACTGTTTTGTATACTGGTTGAGATAATCAATATTAGCGTAAATGAAGTTAACTGGATTATTAATCTCGTGAGCAATTCCAGCAACTAATTGCCCCAAAGAAGACATTTTTTCAGTTTGGATGAGCTGAGTTTGAGTAGATCGCAATTCCAGCAGCGCGGACTCTAAAGCTCGAGCTTTTTCTCTTTCTCGCGCCTCGCTTTGTCGCAGTGCTTCCTCTGCTTGCTTGCGAGTCGTAATATCCTGGCAAAATCCAATTATTACCTTAGCCTGACCGTCAGGATTCCTGCTAAAAATAGTATCCCGACTTTGCAGCCACAAAAATTGACCATTTGCGGCCCGCATTCGGTAGTCAATTTCCCAAATTTCGCCATCTTCAACTCCTAAAAAGCTCGCGTGATGTTTGACAATTTTCGGCAAATCTTCGGGGTGTATTAACTGAGGCATGACTGACGAATCCATCGCTGTAATGTCATCGCGGGTATAGCCCAAAAGCCCTAGCAGTGAACTATTAGCGTAGATATTTCGCTGTTCTTCCAAGTCGTAGAGATACAAAATACCGGGAGTAGCATCGGCTACTTTTTGAATAAACTGCTGGCTTTCTTGCAAAGCTAATTCAGCTTGTTTGCGATCTGTAACATCAACGGCGATGCCGTCCCAAAGAATATCGCCGTTGTCCTTAGCTTCAGGACGCGAATTTATCTGAAACCAACGAATGTTGCCGGAAGGCAGCACCATCCGTCCTTCCCACTGCCCAGGTTGCAAACTCTGGGCAGAAATAGCAACAGATTCGTCATGATTTTGGCGGTCTTCGGGATGAATTAAATCTGTTACCAAAGCCGCATTTTTCAGAACATCTTCTGGTTCTACCTCTAAAAGTTCTCGGCAAGCACCACTTATGTAAGGAAAACTGAAAGAGCCATCGGGACACAACAAAAATTGATAAATGATTCCCGGCACATTAGCAGACAGCTTTTGGAATCTTGCCTCGGTTTCTCGCAGTGCTTCCTCTGCTTGTTTGCGCTCCGTAATGTCAGTAATTGAACCAACCATGCGGACTGCTTTTCCAGATGCGTCCCACAAAGCTTGTCCCCGACTCAATATCCATTTGTAAGCGCTGTTGTAGCACCACAAGCGGTATTCGGTGATGTAATGCGGCGTTTTTCTCTCCAAGTGTTCTTGAAGAAGTTGCTGAGCAATCGCTAAATCATCGGGATGTAAACTCGTATTCCATGTCTTATTGTAATCGCTAATGTCACTATCTTCGTAACCAGTGATTTCCTTAAAGCGATCGGACACAAAAAGTTTCCCTGTTTGCAAGTTCCAGTCCCAAATGCCGTCATTGTTGCCTTTGAGTGCTAACTGCCAGCGTTCTTCAGTTTGCATCAATTGAGCCGTTCTATCTTTGACTCTATTTTCTAGTTCTTGATTGAGCTGTTTGAGACTTTCTTCTGCCTGGTTACGTTCGATCGCAATTCCTGCTAAATTAATAATCGCTTCTATCAATTGCAGCTCAAAAGTTTGGGGGCTGCGCGGTTGGGAATAATACATTCCAAAAGTTCCCAAGACCTGACCCTGAGATGAGAAAATAGGAGTAGACAAGCAAGCTCTCAGTCCAAAACTCAAGGCTAAATCTCGAAAATTTTTCCACAAAGGATCGCTGGCAATATCTGTAACGATCACCTGTTGGCGGGTAAAGGCAGCAGTGCCGCAGGAACCGACATCCGGGCCGATAGCTATGCCATGAATAGCCGCATTGTAACTGTCGGGCAAACTGGGCGCGGCTCCGTGCAGTAAATGTTTGCCATCTGGAGCTAGAAGCAATATCGAACCGATGACATCTCTAGATTGCTGCTCGATAATTTCAACTAAGGTATTTAAAGTATCGCCCAGAGGAGCGCCCTTAGCAATCATTTCTAAAATTTGTTTTTGACCGGTTAACCAATTTTCAGCTTGCTTGCGCTCTGTAATGTCGCGGGCTACCCACAGAGCAGTTTTTTCTTTCAGTGGCGAAATGGTAGCGGCAAACCACTTTTGTACGCTGGCAATTTCCAGGTTATATTCAAAAGTACAGGTTTGATTTGTAGCGAGGGCGGTGCGAATTTGCTCCAAAAAAAATTCTCCCTTTTCTGGAGCGAATAAATCGTTAATTTTTTTACCGGCAAATTCCGCCGTCTCTTTGTACAATAATTGGGGATTGGTCGGGGCAACTTTCAGGAACCGTCCCTCAATATCGAGCTCAAAAATTACATCGTTCATGGCAGCGAACAAAGCTCGAAGTTCCGCTTCAGAAGCTTGTAGGGCGATTTCAGCTTGTTTGCGATCGCTAATGTCGCGCCCCACTCCTTGACACTCAATCAAGCTGCCCGTACTGTCAAAAATCCCCCGATTCGTCCACTGCTGCCAGCGAGTTTCCCCTGTTTCGAGAACGACGCGGTGTTCACAGGTAACGACGGGGTTTTCTAGGCTTATAGAACTGAAACTGCGGCTGAGAATTTCTTGGTCTTCGGCCGGCATTAAGGGCATAAAAGTATGGCCCTCCAAATCCGATCGCGATTTATTGAAATAGCGGCAGTAGACATCGTTAACAAAAGTCAAAACTCCGCTCGGCAAAAAACGACAAATCAGTTCGGTTTGGTCTTCAATAATTGCCCGATAGCGAGATTCGCTCTCAAGCAGCGCGGCTTCTGCTAAGACGCGATCGCTAATATCCGTCCCGATACAAAGCAGTCCGGTCACATTTCCCTTCGCGTCTAGTAAAGGTTTATTTGTCCACGCTATCCACACCTTTTCTCCATCGCTGCGGATATTTTCATTTTCGTTTTGGAAGTATTTTTCCTGCTGTGCCAAACAGTCTCGAATCTTTGTCGCGAGGTCACTTTCAAATAACTCTGTTTTCGGTATAATTGTGCCGATCGCACTTTTGCCGATGATTTCTGCTTCTGAATACCCGAAAAAAGTTTCAGCAAACTCGTTAAAAAAAGTAATCTTGCCTTCACTGTCTAACTGCACAATCATGCTGTTAGCATTCTCAACGAGTTGCCGGTACTTAACTTCGCTGGAACGCAGTTTCGCACGACCGTACACCCCGCTAAAAACCGCCACCCCAGTCAAAAGTGCCAGCAAGTCGCCTCCAAAGAGCAGCCACCCCCGAAACGGCGAATTCGCAGGCCATCCTCCCGCCGGAATTGCTGCCAACTGCCAGGAACCGTTGGGCAAAGTCACTTCCAGCAGCACGGGATTGTGCTGAAAAATTGACCCGTCACCGAAAAACACAGGCCCGGATGCTCCCTTCCCGTCTTTGCCCCGCAGAGCGTATTGCAGCTTCGCTGAGGAGTCGTTGAGTCCTGCTTCCTCAATCAGGGAATTTTTGTCGATGATCAAACCTGTCAAGCCCCAGTAAACTCCTGTTTCGGGCTCGACGCCGGAGGGTGTGAGAAAAATCGGCGATCGGCTGATGAAAGTCTCGTCCCCCTCCAATAATTTCACGGGCCCGGCAAGCAAAGTTTTTTTGGTGCCGATGACCTCTTTGACCATTTCCCGATGTTCGGGTAGCGCCGTCAAGTCAACCCCGATCGCCGTTTCATTTCCCTCCCGGGGATAAATGTAAGCGACCGTCGTGCCTTTAACTAAAGTGATGGCGCGAATGCCCGGTTGCTGTCCCACCAGAATTCTCGCCGTCGCTGTAAACTCAGCTTCGGTGATGTTTGGGTTGTTGGAAAGGTAAGCCCCCAAACCCCGCATCAAAAACAGGCGAGAATTCAAAGATCCTTCCAGCTTAGAACGGACTGTGCTGAGGCGATCGAGGGTGCTAGCGCGGTTGTAGTGAAAAAACCGCCGCTGTTCCGATCGATCTAAAATGCCAACTCCGACCAAAATTGCTATTGATGCCGAAATAGCTGCTAAATACGGTGAAATTTGGAATTTTTTAACCTTAAAGTATTCCATCTGCCGGGGGTTAAGGTATTTTTTTACGTCTTTAGATAGATTTAGTTTAGTTCGATTTTTTTAAGCAAATCCAAGATTTTCGGCATACCGGGCTTTTCGCAAGCGGGCGCGAGTTTGTGGTGTTCTAGGGCACCCGCCGAACGTGGGCGATCGGCAAGCCTCTCATCATCAATTCTATGGAAAAAGTTTTAAATCTACCATCGACTGACCGAAAGTAATGTGGTCATAAGCCCCCGGATTCATTCCAACGCGCAGGCTCAGGACGGATCAATCTAAAATCTAAAATCTAAAATCTAAAATCTAAAATCTAAAATCTAAAATCTAAAATCGACTGACTCGCCCTAGATCGGGTAGGACGCGCCATGCTCCCGCACCACAGCGGTGGGGCAGCGCGCACCCGAAATACGGGAGTTATTAGCTAAAATAGGGTTAGCAATAATTTTTTTCAGCGCTACGGCTAATCATTCATAGGGGCAATTTGATGCAAGAACAGTTGATGGAAGCGATCGCACCTTACCGCGATCGCGTGGATTATCTGGAAGTTCGCCTCGAACAAAGCGAGTCAACTGCGATTAGTTTTCGCGGCCCTCAGTTAGATGCTGTCAACCGCAGTTTTAGTCTCGCCGGCGGCATCCGCGCCTGTCACAAAGGCGGCTGGAGTTTTGTAACTTTTAACGGTTTAGCTGAGTTAAAAGACCGCATTGAAGAAGCTGTAGTGCAGTCTCGTTTGGTTGGCAGCGAAAAAACTCTACTAGCAGATGTCAGCCCGATTCAAGATTATGTAGCGGTGGAATTGGGCCGCGACCCGCGCTCTATTACTTTAGCCGAAAAGCGGAAATTGCTCGAATCTTACAATCAGTTGCTGTTAGATTATGACCCGCGAATTCAGACGACAATGGCCGGTTACAGCGACAGATTCGGGATTACTTATTTTGTGAATTCTCAAGGTACTTGCATCGCTCAAGAGCGCTTGGACGTGACCGGGCGTTTCGGGGCGATCGCCCGCGGCGAGGGCGGTGTAGTCCGCCAAGGGTTTGAGTCGATTCACTCGCGCTCGGATTACGATGTCTTGACAAATATTGAAGATCGTGTTAAGAGTGCGGCCGTTCGAGCAGTGGGCCAACTAGAGGCTAAATCGGTAAAAGGCGGCCAGTATCCGGTGATTTTAGACCCTTATTTGTCGGGGGTTTTTATTCACGAAGCTTTCGGGCATTTGTCGGAAGCAGACGGCATTTACGAAAACCCGAAAATGCAGGAATTGCTGACTTTGGGCAAGCCTGTGGCGATCGAACAATTGAATGTAATTGACGACGCAACTGTGCCGGGATTGCCGGGAACTTTGAAATACGACGATGAAGGCGTGCCCGCTCAGTGCAAGCATTTAATTAAAAATGGAGTTTTAGCGGCTCGGATGCACAATCGCGAAACTGCGGGCAAAATGGGCGAAAGTCCGACGGGAAATGCCCGGGCTCTGAGCGCTACTTTTATGCCTTTGGTGCGGATGACTAATACTGCGATCGAATCTGGCGAACATTCTTTTGACGAAATGGTTGCCGACATTGACGAAGGAGTGTATGCAGTGCGGATGTTGGGAGGACAAACCAACGGCGAAATGTTTACCTTTGCGGCGGCTCAAGGGTTTATGATTCGCGACGGTAAATTGGCTGAACCTGTGAGCGATGTCACTTTAAGCGGCAATGTATTTCAGACTTTAAAGGATATTGAGTCTATAGGAAACGACTCGGTTTATGCCTACGGCGGTTGCGGTAAAGGCGGCCAGAGCGGTTTGCCGGTAAGTGTCGGCGGCCCCCATTTGCGGATTAAAAATGTCGTCGTCGGAGGAAGATAATCCTTAGTCATTAGTCATTAATTATTAGTTCAAAACTTACGCAACTGGCAAAGGGTGAAGGCGTGCTTGCGCCCTCACCCTCTGCCAGTCCGGGGCACTGACAAGTTGACAAACCACTCAAAATCTACCTACTATTGAGGGCTTCAGCTAGGTCGTTCTGTGTTTGGGAGGCTTCATAAATTACAGAGAAATTGGGGAAGTGCGATCGCGATTAGAGACTTTACCAGACTTTACCCTGATTTTTTGTTTAATTCCCCTTAAGTTTCCTTCCTATCTACCCGATTATTCTGCCTAATGGGAATCTCAATCACAAATTCTGCACCCCGCTCTGTTGGCTGTGATAAACACTTCAAATCTCCGCCGTGCTTCTCCACCACAATCTGATAGCTAATAGATAATCCCAAACCAGTGCCTTGACCCACAGGTTTAGTTGTAAAGAAAGGACTAAATAGATGGGTTCTTACCTCGTTTGTTATCCCCAGCCCATTGTCTTTAACACTGATTCTTACCCAATCGTGATTCAGCATAGAAGTACGAATAGTAATCGTACTTGGGTCGTTTTTAATTTGCTCCGGGCTGCGTTTTTTATCATACTGATTCAAGGCATCAATTGCATTGCTCAGCAAATTCATAAATACCTGATTCAACTGACCGGCATAACATTCTATTTTTGGCAAATCTCCATATTCTTGAATAATTTGAATAGGTGGACCATCAGGCTTAGGCTTGAGCCGACTCTGCAAAATGACTATACTGCTGTCGATGCCATCGTGAATATTAACGGGTTTCATCTCAGCTTCGTCAAGGCGCGAGAAGTTCCGCAACGTCAGCACAATCTGACGGATACGTTCAGCCCCTACTTTCATCGAAGATAGCATTTTAGGCAGATATTCTCTGATAAATTCTAGCTCTATGTTCTTAATTAAAGCTTCGATTTCAGGGTGATTATGAGCATCGTGCTGCTCGTAAAGGTTGATTAAACCCAATAAATGCTGAGTATACTCATTGACATAAGTTAAATTGCCATAGATAAAATTAACTGGATTATTAATTTCGTGGGCAACACCAGCAACTAACTGTCCTAAGCTAGACATTTTCTCAGTCTGAATAAGCTGAGCTTGGGTGCGCTGTAAATTTTGCATTGCGAGTTCTAGTTGGATAGCTTTTTCTCGCTCTCGCACTTCTGATTGCCGCAATTTATCCTCTCTTTCTTGGCGCGAGCGTTCGTTTTCTTTTAGTTCTTGCACGTGCTGCAATGTTTTGTTAATAGTAATTTCTAAATCCTGAAAATCTATAGGCTTAGTCAAAAAATCAAAGGCCCCACCATTCATTGCCTTTCTAATATTTCCCAAGTCGCCATAAGCAGATATAACTACTGTTTTGACCAGAGTAACTAGCTCGTTAAGTTTCGCTAGCAAAGCCATGCCATCCATGACTGGCATATTAATATCTGTGAGTACAATATCTATATCCGGCTCCTCTCGCAACTTTGAAAGCGCTTCTACGCCATTATGTGCAAAAAAAACTTGGTATTCTCCTGCGCGTATCTTTTTTCTAAATTTCTGGGAAATTAAAGATTCTAAATCTGGCTCGTCATCTACAAAAAGTATTTTTGCTGGCATATTAGGCTCTCAGTTGCTAGTAAAAGGAATCAATAATAGAGGAGAATGAAAAAGGTAGTAATTAGCAATTATTTGGTCTTGTGAATTTACTCCAAATTGATTATTTTATTTTTCAGAACATCAAAATTAACAGGTTTAGTAATATAGTCATCAGCTCCATAAGCTATTGCGGTTTGGTAATTTCTCTCATCTCCATAAGCGGTAATCATAAAAACTTTTAGATCGGGAAACTTTTTTTTGAGAATCCTGAGCAGTTCTAGCCCATTCATTCCGGGCATATTAATATCCGATAAAATCAAGACTATAGACGCTTCTTCCTGGTTTTCTAAGTAGGTCAAAGCTGCCTCTGCTGATAGGCAAAAATGAAATTGAATTTGCCCTGCTTTGATTTCTTTCCTAAATTTCTGCTTGAACAGTGACTGAATATCTTCCTCGTCGTCTACAACCATTACTTTCATTTTTTTTCCTCCTTAATTTCGGCTAATTTTTTTGGGCAATATGATTATAAACTCTGTGTAATTTCCTACTTCTGTTTCGACTTTTAGTTCTCCTCGATGTTGCTGGACGATAACATCCTGACTGATAGAAAGACCTAGACCAGTACCTTCCGCTGGTGGCTTTGTAGTAAAAAAGGGATTGAAAATTTTATCGAGTACCTCTGGTTCTATACCTGAGCCATTATCGCGAATGCGGATTTCAATCGCGGAACCAAGATTTCTAGTTCTAACGTCAAGCAGCGGTGAAAATTCTTCTCCGATTTCTTGCTGCTTTTTATAGGCTGCATAGCAAGCATTGCTAATAATGTTAAGAAAAACCCTGCCGATATCTTGTGGCACGACCTCTACTTCGCCAATGTCATTGTCATAGTCGGTTTCTATGGTAATGTTAAAAGCAGCTTCCTTCGCTCGCATCCCGTGATAGGCTAGATTGATATATTCGGCCAATAAACTATTTATATCTGTAGCTTCCCAGTGACCGCTTTGCCCCCTCGAATGCAAAAGCATATTGCCAACGATTTTGTCTGCTCTTTGACCGTGTTGATTGATTTTTTTAAGATTAGCTGTGAGGTCGGTTAATAGCTCGGCAATATCCTCACTGGTTTCAGGATCTAAACGTTCTGCTTGATTTTCAATTTTTTCAGACAGTTCTTCTGTTAATTCAGCAGAAAGTTCTGAGAAATTGTTGACAAAGTTTAAGGGGTTTCTGATTTCGTGGGCAATCCCTGCTGTTAAACTGCCCAGAGAAGCTAGTTTTTCTTGGACAACAATTTGATTTTGCATAGCTCTGAGATTTGCTTCTATCCGCTGGCGCTCTTCAATCTCATTCTGCAATTGCTGCACCGTATGGGTGAGTTCAGATGTACGCTCCTCGACTTTGATTTCTAGTTCCTCATTAGCTTTTTGCAGTGCTTCTTGGGCTTGCTTGCGATCGGTGATATCGCGCACGATCGCCACATATTCTTGCAGATCCTGATTGGAAAGAGAAGCTTCTTGAGAGAATCGGTTTGAGATGGCAACTTCGAGGATGCGCGAGTTTCCATCGGGTAAGTTGAGGGTTTGTTCGCTGCGACTGAGCCACTGCTCTGGCTGAGCCGCTAATCCGGGTAGTAATTTGTTGAGGTGAGACCCAATTAGCCTTGAAATATCTATTCCGAAGACGCTTTCAGCAGCGGGATTAGTCTGACGAATTACACCTTTTTCATCCAGCACTACAATAGCATCTAGGGCAATGGTAAAAAGCTGTTGTGCTCCCTCTCGTGCCTCGTCCATTAAGACAACCTGGGATATGCTCGTCCAACAGGCAACTGCTACCCCGACGAAGGTGATACTCAAGACTAGCACTACCAAAAGATTAGAGGCAAGACTTGAGTTAGCCTCTAAGGGAATACCAAACAACCAGCCGATAGTAACGGCGCTACAAATCAGTAAAATCGCGACTACAACCTGAAACGCCACAAAATCTGGTATCAAGCTCTTGCGCTCTTGCCGATAACGCTGAATCCACCATTCTGGATGAAACGGTGCAAAGGGAATGCGACGGATAGCCGCATCCACTACGAAAATAACCACAGGAAACAGCAACCCAATCAGCACATCTTCCCGACTCCAAGCTAAGCCTCCAACCAGCAACACCACACCATCAAAAATCAAGAAGCCTAATGCCCACCAAGGCCATCGTACCTCTGGAGATCCTCGCCGCAGCCAGAGTCCGAAATAGAGCGACATTAACATTACGATGAAGGCAACACAACCAATGACCAATAGCCGAGTTATATCTATCCAAAGTAAACCGATCAAATTAATTAAAACGCAAAATATCAAGCCCGGTTGCAGAACACCTCGTCGGGAAACGATCGCAAAAACGGGTGCCACATATCCATCAAGAGCGAGTTGGTACAAAATTCGGGGAGAGTTAGAAACCGCAGTGGCGCAAGCTAGAAAACAGCTTGAAGCCAGCAACAGTGTCACGATTAATGAAGCTGATGGGCCCCAAAATGGTACGGCGGCTGCTAATAAATTCTTAAACGAGTCTTCCCCCAGTCCTTCAGCGGTGGCTAAGCGCATTAGTACCCAGGAGTTGGCTAGAAATACTGGCACAATTAGCGCCGCAGCTAAGTTTAGAAACCGCAAAGTTTCACTGGGACGACGGCTGTCGGCGACAAAAGAGGAAGCGGTTTCGCAGGCGCAAGTACCGTAGATCGCGAAGCACGACCACTTAGCCCAGTCCACAAAGGTTAAGGTTGGCCAACTGCTGGGGAAAAGTCCGGGACTCTCTGGAGATAAAGCTAACCACCCCATCCCTTGAATGCCAAACACCAGTAGAAATCCAATTGCTGGGAACACGAAAAATGCGTGCAGTATTCCTAGGGCGCGAGTGCCGCTAAATGCCACAATATAAGCGATCAGTGTGAATCCAACTATGAGAATTGTTCTTGGACAGGGAATCCCCAACGGTTCCAGGTTAGCTTGGATGAGGTCTGTGATGACGATCGGGCGTTGCTGAATCAAGGTATGAATGCCCCAGGAATGGGAATATCGTCAAACTTCAAGTAATGTATTAATAACTTAA